>DAOWIN010000100.1 GCA_030640885.1 Candidatus Omnitrophota bacterium | reverse complement strand
AATTTTGGAGGAATGATGAAAAAACTACCAGTCACCAGATTAAATGCTCTATTTTTTATTTTATTCTCTGTTTTCTATTCCATGGTCTCTATTTTTTTAACTGGCTGCAGCCAAAAATCCCCTCAAAAAAAGACGAGTAAGATTCCCGTTAGGGCAATAGAGGTTAAAAGAACAAACCTGAAGGAATTTTTATTTTATGTTGGTGATATAAAAGCCAAAGATGAAGCGATTGTTTATCCTAAAGTAAGCGGAAAAATTATAGAGAAAATAGCCGAAGAAGGCAGTTTAATAAAAAAAGGCGGTATTATTGCTTATATTGACCGCGATGAAGTAGGATTTCAATTTCAGAAGGCTCCTGTAGAATCGCCGATTGATGGCATAATAGGCAGTGTTTATGTAGATGTAGGAACAAATGTTTCAACTCAAACGCCGATAGGTTCAGTGATTAATATGGATGAAGTAAGGGTAAGAGTGAATGTGGTAGAAAGAGATCTTCCCAAGATAAAACAGGGGCAATTGGCAAAGATTGAAGTAGATGCTTACCCAGACAATGTTTTTAAAGGGACGGTGAAGAAAGTAAGTCCAATCGTAGATTTGGCCTCGCGCACAGCCTTAGTTGAAATAAAAATCCTCAACTATGACCACAAGCTTAAACCGGGTATGTTTGCCAGAGTCAAAATTTTGATAAGTGTAAGAAAAAGTGCGTTAATTGTTCCCAGAGATGCGATAATAAAAAAGGATAGTTCAAATTATGTTTTTGTTGTTAAGAATAACAGTGTTCGTAAGCAAAAGATAGAAATAGGTCTTCGTGAAAATAACAAATTTGAAGCAGTAAAGGGTCTTAACGAAGGCGAGCTTGTAGTTACAATGGGCAATGCCCGGCTTAAAGAGGGCGATTTGGTTGAAGTTATAGTTGATAAGAATTTAGTTGATAAGATGATAAAATAATAAGTTGATAAGAAGAGAAGATGGTAGGATTGCTTATTGACTTATAAACTTATAAACTCTATAAACTTATAAACTCTATTAACTCAATAAACTCAATGAACTCTATTAACTCTATTAACTCTATTAACTCTATTAACTGATTTAGCGGCGAGCGTAGCGAGTGAGGAGAGAATGAGACTTCCCCAATTTGGTGTCCGATATCCGGTAACGACTACTATGGTTTTTGTAGCCGTGGTTATTCTTGGAATTGTTTCTTTGACAAGGCTTGGACTTGACCTTATGCCGGACATAGAGATACCCAGCATAGCTGTTTTAACTACATATCAGGGAGCAGGTCCCCAAGAGGTAGAATCCAAAATAACCAAAGCCTTAGAAGATAGGCTTGCCACAGTTAAAAATTTAGACAAGATTGAATCCTTTTCCAGCGAGGATGTATCAACCGTAATCCTTAAATTTGACTGGGGTATAAACTTGGATGAAGCGGCTAATGATGTTCGGGATATGGTGGGTTTGGCAGAGAAATATTTGCCCGATGATGCAGACAAGCCAGTGGTATTCAAATTTGATCTTTCTATGATGCCCATTCTTATCTTGGGAGTTACTGCTGATGAAAGCTATTCTACGCTTTATGATTTAATAGATGATAGAATCTGCGATCCTTTAAAAGCTGTCCCCGGTGTTGCCGCAGCGGTTATAAGAGGCGGCTTGGAAAGGCAAATTTTGGTTGAGTTGGACCGCTCTCGTTTAGAAGCATATCATTTATCAGCAAACGATGTAATCCATAGCTTAAGAAAAGAAAATTTAGATATTCCCGGAGGGCATATAAAAACAGGGCTTAAAGATTATCTTATTCGCACGCCAGAAGAGCTTGAGTTAGATGAGATTGGCAAAATAGTTTTAACCGTTACTAAAAACGGCGCCGCTGTTTATCTAAAGGATGTAGCTACAGTCAAAGATGCTTTTAAAGAAAGGACTCAGGAAGTTGAGGTGAACAGGAAGCCCGGGCTTATCATAATGGTTCAAAAGCAATCAGGAGCGAATACGGTTCAGGTTGCAGAAAGGGTGTTAAAGGAGTTAAAAGAGTTAAAGAAAAACCTGCCTGCTGATGTGGATATTTTTGTAGCTAGAGACTTTTCTGATTTTATTAAAAATTCGATGAGCAATTTGAGGGATGCATTATGCGTGGGCGGAATTTTAGTCATTTTGATTGTTTTCTTATTCCTGCGTAATTTGAGAGCTGGTCTTATTGTCGCTTGTTCTATCCCTACATCGTTAATAGTAGCTTTTTTCTTTCTTTATATTGGCGGCTATACATTAAATATATTGTCAGTTTCAAGCCTTGCTATTGTTATGGGTATGGTAGTTGATGCCGCTATTGTTGTTTTAGATAATATTTATCGGCATAGAGAAAGCGGCGAAAGGGCTCAAGAGGCATCAATTTTTGGCGCCTCTGAGGTGGGAAAAGCAATCACCGCTTCAACTCTTACAACCTGCGCTATATTTGTTCCGATTGTCTTTGTTGGCGGGATTACCGGAATTATGTTCAAAGAGATGGCTTTTGTAATATGTCTTACGCTTTTGGCTTCTCTTTTTACCGCCCTGACCTTGATTCCTATGCTGACCGCAAAGTTTTTAAAATTTCAGCCCCTTAGAAAACAAAACAGAGCATTTACTGCTAAATTCTATGTTCAAAGCGAGCAATGGCTTAAAAAATTAGATTCAACCTATAGAAATTTTTTAAAATGGTCGCTTTCACATAAAAAGACTATAATTTTAGGAGGGTTTTCGATATTGTTGTTTAGCTTGTTATTATTGCCCCTCGTAGGCACAAAGTTTATGTCTGAGGTTGATTCCGGTATGTTTCAGGGAATGGTTGAACTGCCGGTGGGGACAAGATTAGAAGAAACAGGCAAAGTAGTAAGATCAATAGAGGCTGTAATTGCTAAAGAGGTTCCCGAGAAGACAATAACATTTGCTCGGTGGGGGTCTGGTACTAGCGGTCCCGGCAAGATGATGGGAGGAAATGAGGGGTCAAATATTGGTATGTTTGGTGTCCGACTCGTTCCTAAAGAACAACGAGAGAGATTAGTCAAAAGGATTGTCGATGAATTAAGGCCGCTCACAACGAAATATCCCGGGGCAAAGGTTAGATATAATACAGAGGATCCTATGTCGGGTTTGCTTTTTGCCGGAGGAAAGCCTTTTGTTATTGAGATATATGGGCACGATTTGGATACAGGGATGGTTTTGGCAAAAGAAATAGCAAGTGAGTTAAAAAAGGTTGAGGGTATAGTAGATGTGGAAATTTCCCGAAAAATGGGCAAACCGGAATTGCAGATAAGGGTGAACAGAGATAAGGCGTCTCATTTGGGTTTAAATGTTTCTGATATTGGAGATACCATTCAGGTCTTTTTTAGTGGAGAGGGAGCTACCAAGTATAGAGAGAAAGGAAAAGAATACGATATTTTTGTTAGATTGCAGGAAAAAGACCGAAAGGATATATCCGACCTTGAGAACAGTTTTATTACTTCCCCAACTAAAAAGCAGATTCGTCTTACCAGTGTAGCAGATGTTGTTGAGGAATCTGGACCGGTCAGAATAGAACGCAAAAACCAAGAGAGAATTATAAGGGTAAGCGCTAATCTTTCGGGGAGGGATTTAGGAAGCGCTGTCGGAGAAGCGGAAAAGCGGCTCTCCAAGATTAAGATTCCCAAAGATTTTTTTGTCGAGTTCGGCGGGGAAAGAGAGGAGCAAGAAAAGGCATTTGGACTTTTAACCATAGCTTTATTATTAGGTATGATTTTAGTGTATATGGTTATGGCAGGTCAATTTGAATCTTTTCGCGACCCCTTTATAATACTCTTTTCTATACCCTTTGGTATGGTGGGAGTAGTGTTGGTTCATATAATCTTTGGGCAGACATTTAATATAAATTCTTTCATTGGCTTAATTATGATTGTTGGGATTGTGGTAAATAACGCAATTGTCCTTATCAGTTATATTAATATTTTGCGAGCAAGGGGGTTAGGGGTCCGAGATGCTGTTACTGAAGGCGGCAGAGCGCGATTGAGGCCTGTTCTTATGACTACTTTAACTACTGTTTTTGGACTTCTCCCTTTGGTTTTATCAAGAGGCGAGGGTTCTGAGGAATGGGTTACTTTAGGTCTTACAGTTATCGGCGGTCTGTTATTTTCTACGCTTATTACGCTTATATTTGTTCCCACGCTATATTCTATATTTGAAGAAAAAATAAAGGGGAAAAATCTTAAAACAATTTTGAACGGAGCGTTAGAGGGAGTTGGAAAATGAACCCCGTTAGATATTTTTATTTTGGCGGGGAGCATTCGAGATACTTTTTGGAGGTGAAGATATGTCTAACGGGGTGAAAATGATAATGATCGCCTATAATAGTGCCATTGAAAACGAAGTGGTAGATGTTTTAAAAAAGTGCGATATTAAAAATTTTACCAAATGGACACAGGTCCAAGGAAAAGGTGAAGCAAGCGGGGCGCATTTTGCTACCGAAATTTGGCCCGGAGAGAACTCGGTTATTTTTGTTGCTGTGGAAAACGAGAAGACCAAGATGTTATTGCTTCATATTAAAGAGCTTCGCTCCATATTAGGCAAAGAGGGTGTAAAAGCATTTGTTTGGCCGCTTGAAGAAATAAGCTGAAAAAGTACCTTTCGAAAATTAAACAGCAGAGTCTCCATTCTTTAATCTTTCCTAAAGTTATTCCTATCCGAAGCAGAAAACTCCAAAAAATTTAATTTTCCCTTGACAAGAATTGAATAGTAGTGTATATTGATAATGGTTTTCATTATCAATATCAAGGAGATAAATAATGCCTAGAAGAAACGGAACAGGGCCGTTTTGGTGGCGAGGAAGATTTAAGGGATGCGGTTATAGATTAACTATACCAAGAAAAGCGATTGTAGATGTTTTAGATAAGGCAAACAAGCATTTAAGCGCAGAAGACATATATTTATCAGCCCACAAGGTTTATCCTGCTATCGGACTTACTACTATCTATCGCACCCTGGAATTGCTTGTTCAAATGGGAGTTGTTTTTAAGTTTGCCTCTGGGGATGGCAGGGCGAGGTATCAGCTGTCTGCAGGGCCTAAAGCCGTTAAATATCATCATCAGTTAGTATGTACAACCTGTGGCAGAGTGATAGATTACGCAGATTTTATAGATAAAGAAAAAGAGCTGTTTTCGCAAACCGAAAAGGGGCTTTCCGAAAAATACAATTTTAAAATTTTAAACCGTCTTGTTCGATTTTATGGGTTGTGTGATGAATGTAGTCAACAGAGGACAGTCACCAGTCACAAGTTACAAGTCACAAGTCACCAGTCACCAGAAAGATCTAAAGACTGTTGACTGTAGACTGTTGACTGTTGACTGTAGACTGAAAAATAAGGGGGTGATCAAAATGCCAGGTGGAAATGGAACAGGTCCAACAGGAAGAGGTCCAATGACAGGCCGCGCCGCAGGTTATTGTGCTGGTTATCCTGCACCGGGTTATGCCAATTTCATTCCAAGAAGAGGTTTGAGATTTGGTTATGGCCGTGGTTTGAGTAGAGGTCCTGGTTTCGGACGAGGATTTGGCTGGTATGGAGCTGATTATCCGGATGCTCCTAACTTAGCTCCTCAGCAAGAAGCTGATATGCTCAAAGAGCAGGCAAAAGCAATGCAGGAAGAAATCAAGGCCGTTAACCAACGAATAACAGAATTAGAATCTGCAGCCAAAAAGAGCAAATAAGAAGCGTGAGCAATGAAAAGAAGTAAATAAGGCGGAATGGACTTTGATTCCCCCCGATATTACATCGGGGGGCTTCGGTTCTCGGGAAAAAGAATGAAGAAATGGCGAGTAAGGAAAGAAAGATACCTTTGGAAGTAAGACCTTTATCCTGCGCCCGTTCGTTTCGCTCACTCTCGCAGGCTCTCGCTTCGCGAGTAAGGAAAGGGGGTTAATTTTGAAAATAGCAATTTCAACAGATGGGGATTTTGTATCTGCCCATTTTGGTAGGTGTCCATCCTTTACTATTATAAATATAGAGGATGGTGAGCTTAAAGGGAGAGAGGTTATAGATAATCCTGGACATCACCCCGGGTTTATCCCAGAATTCTTGCATCAAAAAGGGGTTAACTGTATTATTGCCGGTGGTATAGGAATGAGGGCGGCAGGGATTTTCAATGAATTTGGTATCCAGACAATTATGGGTATAGGCGGTAAAATTGATGAGACAGTAGAGAAGATTCAAAAAGGAACTTTAGAGGGCGGCGAGAGTCTTTGCAAACCCGGCTTGGGTAAAGGATATGGTTTAGACAAAACCGAATGCGATCATCAGGAATAACTTATAGTTAAACTTTGGCAATTTCCCCAAATTGCATAATCAAAAGGAATTTTTGCATTGTTTCGCTCCCGTGATTTTTTCCTAACGCTAAAATCTGCGTTTCAGCAGGGCAAAATCAAACTTGCTCGCCTTCGTTCTGAAACATTTCAGAACTTCGGCGAGCTTTGAATATAATTTTGCTATTACCTGCCTCAACTTGATCCGCCTTAGGCGGATCAATGTCCGCTCAAAACACAAAAATTCCTTTACGCCGAGATTTTTGCCAAAGTTAAGTTATAGCAAATAACAAAATAGGGGGTACAGATATGAAAATATGTATTACTTCGCAAGGCGATAGTTTAGATTCACAGGTTGATTCAAGATTTGGCAGATGCCAGTATTTTATTATTGCGGACACGGAGAGTTCTGAATTTGAAGCAATTGAAAATTCCAATGTTAGTGGTATGGGCGGTGTCGGAGTTCAGTCGGGTCAGTTTATGGCAGAAAGAGCCGTGCGAGCAGTTTTAACGGGCAATGTTGGTCCCAACGCTTTTCGGGTATTGCAAACAGCGGGTATAAATGTGATTACTGGCGTATCAGGCGTTGTTAAAACTGCAATAGAAAGGTATAATAAGGGTGAACTAAAACCAATCCAAGATCCCAGCGTGGATTCAAAATTTGGTATGCCGGGAATGGGAAAGACATAACTGATAAGCCTTTGGATGAAAAGTTATCAAAGAGCAGTAAAAGAAGCTAGATAGCGAAATTATATTTACCCTGCGAGAAGAGTCTTATCCTGCGCCCGTTCGCTTTACTTACTCTCGCAGGCTCTTCCGCCTTAGGCGGAAGAAAGGAAAGGAGGAATGAAAAATGCCATTTGCAAATGGAACAGGAAGAGGTATGGGAAGAGGCGGAGGGCGAGGTAGAATGGGCGGAAATCGCCCAGGTGCGGGGTCAGGAGGATTTTGTATTTGTCCAAGTTGTGGCGCAAAGACACCTCATCAGGTCGCAACGCCATGCAATTCTTTGAAATGTCCAAAATGCGGGAATCTAATGATGCGGGAGTGAGGTTTGGAAAAGAAATTATTGGAAAATCATAAAAAATATTTAGAAAGAATAAATCTTTACAGGAGCTTTGGCTACAATCTTGAAAAAGAGAGAAAATTTATCTTAGAAAAGGCAGAGCCTCTTTATGGAAATATCTTAGAGGTTGGAACAGGTAAAGGGTATTTTACTGTTCAACTTGCTAAAGAAGGCCGCAATTTTCTTAGTATTGATATTTTAGATGAGGAACAAAAGTTTGCTAAACTTAACATAAAATATTTCGGTTTTGAAAAACTTGTGGATTTCAGAATAGAAAACGCCGAAAATTTAAGTTTTAATAATTCCAGTTTCAACATAATATTTTCCGTTAATACGGTGCATCACCTTGCTGATGTTGTTAAAGTTGCAGATGAGTTAATGAGGGTAGCTGCTCCTAAAGGAAAAATTGTTTTGAGTGATTTCACAAGAGAGGGTTTAGAAGTAGTAGCCAAGATTCACGCCAGCGAAGGAAAAGAGCATAGAGTGGGGCAAACGGTCTTATCAGAGGTCGCTGATTATTTAGAAACCAAGGGATTCAGTGTCCAAAAACACAGAAGCAAATTTCAGGATGTTATTGTAGCATATCATTAAACTATATGATTATTTCAGTTGCCAGCGGAAAAGGCGGGACCGGTAAAACCACAGTTGCGACAAATCTTGCCTTGTCAGTTCCCAATGCCCAGATTTTAGATTGTGATGTGGAAGAACCCAATTCCCATATTTTTATAAAGCCCGAAATCAAAAGCAAGGAATATGTTTTTATTCCCGTGCCCAAAGTCAATGAAGCTAAATGTGATGGGTGCGGCAAGTGTCAGGAGGTTTGCGCCTATAATGCCATAGCCGTTGTAAATAAAAAGGTGTTAATATTTCCTGAGCTTTGTCACGGGTGCGGTTCATGCAGTTATTTTTGCCCTCAACACGCAATAAAGGAAGTGAATAAAGAGATTGGTTTTGTTGAAACAGGCAAAAAAAGGGATTTACTGTTCACCCAAGGGAAATTAAACATCGGGGAGGCAATGTCGCCGCCAGTCATAAAGGCAGTTAAAAAACATATCAATTCTGCCCAAGTAAATATTATTGATGCACCTCCAGGAACCTCCTGCCCTGTAATTACAGCAATAAAAAAAAGCGATTTTTGTATTCTTGTTACTGAACCAACCCCATTTGGATTGAATGATCTTATTCTTGCGGTTGAAGTATTAAGAAAACTTAGTATTTCCTTCGGTGTTGTTATTAACCGTTCGGATTTAGGAGATAGGAAAACAGATGATTATTGCCGCAAGGAAAATATAGCGGTGCTTATGAAAATCCCTTTCAAAAAAGAAATAGCCTCTGCTTATTCTAAAGGAATACCTGCTGTTGAGCAATTTCCGGAATATAAACAAAGGTTTAAAGATTTATTTAATTTAATAAATGAAAAATAAAGGGACTAATATCAAAAGATGGGTAGAGCAAAGGGGCCAAATCTTTTTAAAAGAGATAGGGGTTAAAAAAGGACAGACTATATTAGATTTTGGCTGTGGGGAAGGTCATTACAGCATTCCAGCCGCAAAAATAGTAGGAGATAAAGGCAAAGTATATGCACTGGACAAAGATATCAATAGCTTGAATGTATTGAAAAACATAATGCAACAAAATGCCATAAGCAATATTGAAATAATAAACGAAGATTCAAGAGTTCCGCTAGAAAACGAATCGGTTGATATTGCTTTATGTTATGATGTTATCCATTATGAAAAGAACAGAAAAATAATTTATAATGAGGTTTATCGCTTGTTGAAACCGACGGGGTTTCTTTCTGTTTATCCCAAGCATTGCAAAGAAGATCAGCCTTTAATGGAGTTGGCTAACATAAATCTAAAAAGTATCGTGAATGAAATAAATGAGGCAGGTTTTATTTTAGAGCATAAATTTTCAAAATGGCTTTTACACAACGATTATTACAATGAAGGTTATATATTAAATTTTAGGAGGTAGTTTAAAATGCCCTGGATTGATGAACAAAAATGTGTTGGTTGCGGGATATGTGTAAAAAAGTGTCCGGTAGGTGCAATTATAATGGAGGGTAAAAAAGCAAAAATAAATATGGCTGAGTGCATTCATTGTGGTACTTGTCATGTTATTTGTTCTCAGGAAGCAGTAAGACACGATAGCGAAAAAATACCAGAAGAGATAAGAACAAATGTAGAGATGACAAAGGGATTTATGGAAGCTTGTGGAAAGTATTTCTGTGATGTTAAAGAAAAGGATAAATGTTTAAACCGAATGATAAAGCATTTTAACAAAGAAAAACTCATCGCAGAAAAAACCCTAAAAGAGCTTGAGAAAATAAAATTGTGAAATGGGTGAGTAAAAAATGATGGAAAAAGTTTCTGGGAATGTATGATGTTTAAACAAATTTTAAAAGAGTTAAAAATTCACGCGCCCTTTACTATCTTTGGCGCAATTACCGGAATTATAGTTATGGCACTTTTTCATAGATTACCCCATACTACTTCTTATAATATTTTCTATATTCTTCATCCCATACACGTTGTTTTAAGCGCACTTGTCACTGCATCAATTTACAATCTTCATGCATGTGGCCGCGGTCCACATATAAAAGGAAAATGCAATCTCTGGGTTTTGCTTGTTATAGGATATGTCGGGTCTATAGGTATAGCTACGATAAGCGATTCACTAATACCTTATTTGGGAGAAGTTCTACTTAACATGCCGAATAGAGGTATCCATATAGGTTTTATTGAAAAATGGTGGTTGGTTAACCCATTAGCAATATTAGGAGTTGCCATAGCCTATTCGTGGCCAACAACGAAATTCCCCCATGCCGGACATGTTCTATTAAGCACCTGGGCTTCATTATTTCACATTATTATGGCAACAAGAGGGGAAGCATTGAGTTGGTTCTGGTATATCGTTATTTTTTTATTTCTTTTTTCGGCAGTTTGGATACCTTGCTGTCTAAGCGATATAGTATTTCCTTTGCTTTTTGTCAGGAAATCTAAATCTCAAATAAGAACACCGCCTGGAGCGTAGCGAACGTAAGCGATAGGTCCGAATTCAAGAAAGACCTTTATCCTGCGTCCATTCGCTTCGCTCACTTTCGCAGGCTCTTCCGCCTCAGGCGGAAGAAAGGAAAGGAGGTTTGAAAAATGCTGATTGATGAAAAAACAAAGGGAATTTTAAAAGAAAAATTTGAACGAGAGCTTCAGGAAACCACAGATATCAGGGTGTTCACGAGAAATATTATAGATATAAATGAAAACCTTGAGCACGAGCGTTTTAGCGAAGGTTTAGTAGAAGAACTTTCTCAAATTACTGATAAGATAAAAGGAGAGACCTTAAGTTTAGAGAGTGAAGAAGCAAAGAAATTAAGCTTAAGCACTTCTCCGGTAATTCTAATCGGTAAAGACTTGGGATATTCAATAGAATACTGGTTACCACCAGCTACGCACCAGGCCGGAACTTTTATTGAGACCATATCTTTAGTTTCTCAAAGGGAAAGCAATTTAAGCAGTGCTTCTAAAGAGAAATTGAAAAATATTGACAAAGATGTCCTTTTAGAAACATATATCAGTTTTGATTCTCCTCAATGCGTCCCTGCAGTCCTTTTAGCGAATAGAATTGCTGTTGAGATTCCAGGAAAAATAACTTCGCGTTTAATAGAAGCAGGAGGATCCTCATCTCGAGCAAGGCAATTTAATATATCCTCTGTCCCTCAGCAGATAATAAACGAAGATATAAGTTCTACTATGCGTGGTTTTCAATCTGAGGAAAAGTTAGTGAATCAAATAATCTCTTATGGTTCTTCAAGGGCTGAGGAAACACTTGCCCAAGAAAAAGAAGAGGCAAAGGGAAAAGAGGAACTTATCGATAGCCCAAATTATCCCATTATTTTAAATGAGAATAGTTTTGCTCAAGCAGTAAGTAAGTATTCTTTTTTAGTGGTTGATTGCTGGGCAGAATGGTGTGGGCCTTGCCAGATGGTTCACCCGGTGATTGAAAGTTTGGCCAAAAAACATAAAGGGGAAATTGCTTTTGGGAAATTAAACATAGAAGGGAATAAAGAGATTGCATCCCGTTTTGGGATTATGTCAATTCCCACTCTTCTTGTATTTAAAGATGGAAAAAATGTAGATTCAATTATTGGTGCTATGCCAGAAAAACTATTAGAAGAAAAACTTAATGTCTATAAACCCCGTTAGAAGTAAGTCGCCAGAAGCGACTGCCCCGACTTTGTCGGGGACTTCTAACGGGGTTTATAAATGTAGAAACTATGGAGGAAGAAAAAAAATCAATCTCAAGATTTAACTTTATAATGGGGCTTTTGCATGGCATATTTTATAGCGGAGGCATTGCTTTTGGCAGTGCAACTACAGTTTTGCCTGCGTTCTTGACTAATTTCACAAGTTCTAAGGTTCTAATTGGACTATCTTCAAGTATTATGGGCGAAATAGGAGGCGTTGGCAATATCTTGCCTCAGCTGTTTGTTGCCAGTAGAATAGAACATAGAATTCATAAAAGGCCTCTTTTGAGATTTGCAATTACAGTTAGGGCATTGTGCTGGGGTCTGGTAGCATTAATTACTTATCTGTTTGCTGAAAATAACCCTTCAATAGCTCTCTGGGGAATATTTTCGTTTCTTTTCCTGTTTACTTTTATGGGCGGAGTAGCAACTGTTCCGTTTATGGATATTTGGGGTAGAACTATTCCCTCTAATTTAAGGGGGAGGTTTTTTGGTTATCGCCAATTGTTGGGTGGGTTTTTAGCTATTTTATCAGGGCTTGTCGTCAAATTTGTTTTAAATGGTAGTGGGATAGCCTTTCCTAAAAATTACGCTTTATTATTCTTATTTGCTTTTATTCTTATTACGATTTCATATTTTGCATTAGGTTCGGTAAGAGAGCCCTCTACTGAAGTTCATAAAGAACAGTTGCCATTTTATGATTTTTTAAGAAAGGCAGCCGGTATTTTGAAAAAGGATACAAATTACAGAAAGTTCCTTTTTATCCAGATACTTTCGGGAGCCATTGCCTTATCTTTGCCATTTTTTGTACTTTACGCCAAAGATGTTCTGAAAGTAAGGATAGGGATGGTTGGCGTATTTCTTTCTGCTCAAATGTTAGGGCTGGTGATTTCCAATATTGTTTGGGGACATTTATCTGACTATTTAGGGAGTAAGAGAGTTATTCAGTTCAGCATACTATTCGGATTATTAGCGCCTTTATTTGTTCTTATATTGCCGCGGCATTGTCCAAATCTATTTGTAATATTATTTGTATTCTTGGGTTTCTTTATCTCAGGCCGGGCAATAGGCAAAAACAGTTTTTTATTAGACACAGCTCCTGCTAAAGACAGACCTCGCTATGTAAGCTTAGAAGGGACTTTTAGGTTGCCTGTTGTGTTTTTCCCATTGATAGGAGGAGTGCTAATTCAACGCAGTTCTTATAGCGTAGTTTTCGCAATAACTGGTTTGTTCTTGTTGGGAGCTTTTATCTTAAGCTTTAGTTTAAAGGAACCGCGTCGGAGGGGGGTAGAATTATGTTTAAAAAAATAGTCAAGAATTTTGGGCCTGAGTGGGGAGCGGCAGTTATAGGCACGGTAGCTATATGTATTACTATGCAATTGTCGTCAGAGGTAGCTAGACCTTTTTCTCCTTAGAGAGTTTGGCTAAAGAAGGTGCGGAGTGAAACAAATTGTCATTATAAGTGGGAAGGGAGGCACAGGTAAAACAATAATTACAGGTGCTTTTGCCGCTTTAGCAAAAAATAAGGTAATGGCTGATTGTGATGTTGATGCGGCAGATTTGCATTTGCTGTTGAAGCCGCAGACAAAGGAAAGGCATATCTTTAAAAGTGGTGTAACAGCGTTTATTAATAAAGAGCTTTGCACTCAGTGTGGTAAATGTATTGAGGTCTGCCGCTTTGATGCTATTACCGCAACCCGCCCGCCTAGCCGAGCTGGCGAGGCTGGCAACCCGCAACCCGCAACTCGAATAATTATAGACCCTGTTTCCTGCGAAGGGTGCGCATTTTGTAGTTTTGTTTGTCCTGTTAAAGCGATAGAAATGAGAGAGAATATATCAGGTGAATGGTTTGTGTCGGACACACGCTTTGGCTCTATGGTTCATGCTAAACTTGGCGTTGCTGAGGAGAATTCTGGTAAATTGGTGTCTTTAGTAAGGGAGAAAGCAAAAGAAATTGCTGAGAGTAAAAATTCTGATTGGATTATTATAGACGGTTCTCCGGGCATAGGATGTCCGGTAATTGCTTCTATTACTGGTGCTGACTGCGCTTTAGTAGTAACCGAACCAACTTTATCAGGACTACATGATGCTGATAGAGTTATAAAAGTTGCTAAGCACTTTAATGTTTCAGTTAGACTGGTAGTGAATAAGTATGATTTGAATAAGGAGATGACCGAAAAAATAAAGAGTTATTGCCAGAATAATAATATTGGATTTATTGGAAAAATAGGGTTTGATGAAGCTGTGGTAAAGTCAATGATAGAAGGTAAAACAGTGATAGAATATCCCGGTGGAAATGCTAAAGAAGAGATTATTGCGATTTGGGATAGATTGCAAAAGGAGATAAAATAAACCAGCGAAAAATTTGTGAAGGAAAGAATTGATGAAAACATATTTAGATTGTATTCCCTGTTTTTTTAAACAAGCCCTTGAGGCGGCAAGAATGACCGGCGCCAGCGAGAAAACGCAAAAAAGGATATTGAATGAATTGGCTAAAGCCCTGCCGAACTTTTCCTTAGCGTCATCTCCGCCGGAAATGGGCAGAGTTATTTACGGATTGGTTAGAAAGATAACCAAAAAGGGCGACCCTTATATAAGCATAAAAAAGAAAAGCAATAAACTCGCCCTGAGTATTTATGATAAGTTAAAAACAAAAGTGCGTTGTTTCCATGACGGGTTGTTAATGGCAGTTGAATTAGCCATCGCTGGGAATATTATTGATTATGGCGTAAAAAATTCATTAGATGTTAATGCTGAAATAACAAAGATTTTAAACAAAGAAGATAAAAGCATTAAAAAGGAGAGCAGAGCAATTTTTGATTACCCCGGTTTTAAAACAGCTTTAAAAAAAGCGAAAACCATTCTCTATTTGGCTGATAATGCTGGGGAGGTAGTTTTTGACCGAATTTTGATAGAAGAGATAAAAAGACTTGATGAGGAAAAAGAGATTATTTATGCGGTTAAAGAAAAGCCTATTATTAATGACGCTTTGGCTGAAGATGCCCTTGTCTGTGGAATTGAAAAACAAGCAAAAATAATCTCAAGCGGTTCTGATGCCCCGGGGACAGTTCTTTCTTTATGCACAAAGGAATTTCTAAAGGTCTATAAGAAGGCAGATATGGTTATTAGCAAAGGGCAGGGAAATTTTGAGGCGTTATCTAAAGCTAAAAGACCGATATTTTTTCTTTTTATGGCAAAATGCCCGGTAATTGCTCAGGATGTAGGATGCAGGCTTGGCGATGTGATTTTATTTTATAATGATGGTAAACAGTTAACAGAGGACAGTTAACAGTCAACAGAAGATAGAAGATAGAAGACAGAGAACGGAAAAGACTGATTTTTCTTATCTTATCTGTTTTCTGTAGACTGTTTTCTGTAAACTGTAAACTGTAGACTGATTTTAAAAAGAGGAGAAATTATTATGCCAACATATGAATATTTATGCGAAAGTTGCGGATATGAATTTGAGAAATTTCAGAATATGAGTGCTCCGTCAGTCAAAAAATGTCCAAAGTGTGCTAAAAAGATAAAAAGATTGATTGGCAAAGGAGCGGGGATAATCTTTAAAGGTTCGGGTTTTTATGCTACAGATTATAAAAATAGTGGTTCTTCCGACAAAACTTGCTGTGAGAAGACTGAATCTTGTGATAAACCGCCTTGTTCGGATGACGGAGTATGCAAAAGATAATGAAGCATACATTTAAATTTTGTCCTTTATGCAAATGTTCCTTGCGTGAGATTCTGGTAGATGGATGCAAGAGGTTAGTTTGCCAAAAATGCGGTTGGGTTAATTACAAAAATCCTTTACCTGTTGTGGTCTGTGCGGTGAAGGATAAAGAAGGTAAAATACTTATAGCAAAAAGAAATTTTGCACCGGGTATAAATAAATGGGCGTTGCCCGGAGGCTTTATTGAATCAGGAGAAAACCCTGAAATTGCCTGCTTAAGAGAGTTAGAAGAAGAAACAGGAATAAAAGGTAAAATTAAAAAATTGGTAGGTATTTATGCCCAAAGAAGCAGGCATTATGGATCGCTTCTTGTTATCGGTTATGAAATTACTATTTCCAAGAGTTCTATTTCGTTAAA
Organism: Candidatus Omnitrophota bacterium; assembly: GCA_030640885.1. Lineage (GTDB taxonomy): Bacteria > Omnitrophota > 4484-213 > 4484-213 > 4484-213 > DAOWIN01. Next base: position 2,973 of record DAOWIN010000100.1, on the reverse strand, counting down.
TAACGAATTGAAAGATGCGAAATTTTTTGCTAAAGAAACTTTGCTATATATCCCATTTTTATCCCATAGAAAAATAATAAAAAAAGTTTTTGAGAATGTATAACAAATTTAAAAGATTTTTATTCTAAAGAGCTTTGTTTTGCTCTTCAAAAAAGATCTTTATCCTGAAGAGTCTCGCTTCGCTTGCTCTTCAGGCTCTCGCCTTTGGCGAGTAAGGAAAGGGGGTGAAAATTATGCCTGTTTATAGTTATATTTGCAAGGATTGTGGTGGGAAATTTGATTTGTTGATAGGAATAACTTCGGAAAAGGTAGAACTTAAATGCAAAAAATGCAATAGTAAAAATATTGAAAAAACATTGGGAGCATTTAATATGGGAGGCTCTGGCAGTAAATTTAACTCCTCTGGGTCAAGCTGTCCAACAGGGACCTGTCCCATTGGATAAGTGAACTTTGACAAAAATCTTGCCATAAAGGAATTTTTGCATTTCTCGTTCCCGCGATTTTTTCTTAACGCTAATAATGGCGTATAGCGGTTAGCGTATAGCGTATAGAAAGATAAGAAACTATAAATTCCAAGACTTTTTATTTTTTACTATCCGCTAAACGCTATGTGCTATGTGCTAAATTTGGTGTTCGCTTAAAACGCAAAATTTCCTATAGATTTATCAAAACACATAAGTTACGAGAGGTTTAAATGGCAGATTTTAAACAGATTGATGAGGCAAGAAAAGCGTTAAATCTGGATGAGGATGCAACATTAAAAGAAATAAAAGAGGCTTATCGCAATTTGGCTTTAAATCATCATCCGGATAAGTGTGCAGACAACAGAAAAGAAGAATGCGAGGAGACGCTTAAAAAAATAAACAATGCCAAGGATATTCTTACAGCTTATTGCGCAGGCTATAGGTATTCTTTCAGAGAAAGGGAGGTTAAAAAAAACACGATGAGTAAGGCATTCTGTGAACATCTAAAAAGATTTTACGATGGCTGGTGGGGAAATTTGGATTTGTAAAGCCGTATTTTTATTGGTTACGAAGCGAAACTTCTGGCGAAGCCCTTCGGGCGAGGTTTTGCTTTGCCCAACTTGCTTAAGGTGATATAATGTCTAAATATTATATTTCTAAAAGAACAAAAAACTTATATGATCCGCATAGCCGTAATGCGTTTAAATTAAGCCGTTCTAAGATAGAGCTTTATATACAGTGTCCAAAGTGTTTTTATTTGGATCGCCGTTTAGGAATAAACAGACCGCCAGGTTTTCCGTACACATTGAATAGCGCGGTGGATACTTTGCTTAAAAAGGAATTTGATATTTTAAGAAAAAATAGCGAAGCTCATCCTTTAATGAAAAAATATGGTATAGATGCGATCCCATCGCAGCATAAAATGCTTAGCGAATGGCGAAATAATTTTAGAGGAGTTCAATGTTTTCATACTTCTACTAATTTGCTGCTCTTTGGCGCGATTGATGATTTATGGCAAAATTCTCAGGGCGAGTATATTATTGTAGATTATAAATCAACCAGCAAGAATGAAAAAATTATTGCGCTTGATAAGGATTGGCAGAAAGTTTATAAACGGCAGATGGAAATATATCAGTGGTTGATGCGGCGGAATGGTCTCAAGGTTTCAAATACAGGATACTTTGTCTATTGTAATGCAAAAACTGATGTAGAAAAATTTAACGGAAAACTTGAGTTTGATATAACTTTAATTCCTTATGAAGGGAATGATGGATGGTTGGAAGAAGTTATTGAAAACATAAAGAAATGTTTAAACGGCAATAATATTCCTAATGCTGGTGAAGACTGCGATTTTTGCGCGTATAGAAAAACAGTTTATTCGGAAACGTCAGATTAGGTTTATAGACATCCTATGCCAAATGGAAAAGAAAGTTACTAGTCACTAGCGAAGAAAAAGAAAAGCGAAGAGTATAGAAGAAAGACCTATCTTGCTCCGTTCGCTTTGCTTGCTCTCGCAAGATCTCCCGCCTTAGGCGGGAGGAAGGAAAAGAGGTATAAAAAATGTTAGAAAAATTTAGAGAATTGGGTTTGTCGGAAAATACATTAATGGCTTTACAGCGTAAAGGGTTTGAGGAACCAACGCGGATACAGGAGAAAACCATACCTTTGCTGTTGAAGGGAGATGTAGATGTGGTTGGAAATGCTCAGACAGGTACAGGCAAAACTGCCGCCTTTGGGCTTCCTTTAATTGAGAAACTTGCAGAAGGCGTTCAAGCAGTGCAGGCTTTAATTCTTTGTCCGACTCGAGAGTTAGCAGTGCAAGTAGCCGAAGAAATTAACTCTTTAAAGGGGAAAAAACGTTTAGGTATTGTTGCAGTTTATGGTGGACAATCAATGGATCAGCAATTGCGGCGTTTGCGCAGGGGCGTGGATATAGTTGTAGGCACACCGGGCCGAATCAAAGACCATTTGCAAAGGAAAAGTTTGAATATAAAACAAATTGCTTATATGATACTTGATGAAGCCGATGAGATGTTGAATATGGGTTTTATTGAGGATGTTGAAGATATCTTAAGCTATACTAACAGCGATAAGCGTATGTTGCTTTTTTCCGCAACTATGCCTCAGAGAATACTGCACTTGGCTAAAAAATATATGCGCGATTATGAGGTTATTCGGGCGCAGAAAGAGCGGTTAACAGTTAGTCTGACCGATCAAATATATTTTGAGGTTAACCGTTCGGATAAATTAGAGGCTTTATGCAGGATTATCGATAGCGAAGCTAACTTCTATGGATTGGTATTCTGCCATACAAAAGTTGCTGTAGATACAATTTCTGAAAAACTTATCAATCGCGGCTATGATGCTAAGGGTTTACATGGAGATATTTCGCAGCATCAAAGAGAAAGAATACTTGAGAAATTTAAAGAGCAGCAAATTAATGTGCTGATAGCTACTGATGTTGCCGCGAGAGGTATTGATATTAACAATTTAACCCATGTTATAAATT
>DAOWIN010000093.1 GCA_030640885.1 Candidatus Omnitrophota bacterium | reverse complement strand
CCTATTATTGATAATGCTGATAAAGTCTCAATAACAAAATCCCTGTCGCTGACTGTATCTAACGAATTTGAAACCTGAGTAATATGTTCTATATTAAATGCTTTTTTGAGATTCTTATGCTCGTTAAAAAATTTCTCTATTGCTTCGTTATATAAATTTGGCTTAATGGGTGTGCCAGCAAGAGCGCCCGAGCCCAAAGTCAGTTTTATTCTCTCTCGAGTGTTGTCCAATCTATTGCAATCCCTCTCGAACATCTCGGCGTAACTTCCCAAATAATCCTTCAAATAGACAAGCTGGGCATGTTGCAGATGCGTATACCCCGGCATAATTATTTTTTCATTTCTTTTACAAACCTCTAATATAGAATTTATTAGACAATGACACAAAATCGCGGTAAGGTTTAGCTCGTATCTGCAAAAAAGTTTTAAATCAAAAAGCACTTGGTCGTTTCTTGACCTCGCCGTATGCAATTTTAGCGCCAAATCACCAACCTTTTCCTCTAATTTATTCTGAATATCAGTATGAATATCCTCGCTTTCTTCGCTATACTTAAACTTATTTGCTTTAATATCAGATTCTATTTCATTGAGAGCTTTCTTTAAAGTTTCAAATTCGTTATCTGCTAAAAATCCACTTTTCTTTAATACATCAATATGTATTAAAGAACCAAAAATATCATATTCTGCTAATTTATAATCGCAGTCAATAGATTTAGTAAATTTTTCTACATCGGGGTCGGTCTTTTTTTCAAACCTCCCTCCCCACATCTTTTTTGTTGCCATTGTTGCACCTCTGCTTTAATATCCCATTCCCAAAATCTTTATAAATCCCTCTGCGGCTTTCTGGTCAAATTCACTATCTTTGCCATAAGTGGCTAATTTCTTTTTGTATAAAGAATGCTCTGATCTTCTGCCTACTATTTCACATCTACCGTGGCAAAGTTTTAGCTTCACAGTCCCACATACCCTTTTCTGCGTGAAATCAATAAATCCATCCAAGGCAGATTTTAATCCACAAAACCACAGCCCCTGATAAATAATCTCCCCATATTTTAGGGAAATTAGCTGTTTGAAATCCAAAGTTTGTTTATCCAAAACCAATCTTTCTAAATCGTGATGGGCTTTGTAAAGAATTTCTGCCGCCGGCGCCTCGTACAGTTCGCGGGATTTAATCCCTACGATTCTGTCTTCAACCAAATCCCTTCTTCCAATGCCAAATTTCCCGCCAAGCTTATTTAACTCGGTAATCAAATCCTCAAAGCTTATTTCTTTATTATTCAATTTAACCGGCATCCCTTTTTCAAAATAAATTTCTAAATAAATAGGACTGGAAACAATTTTTGAAGCGGTAGTTTGCCAAGCGTCAGTAGGAGGCTCGTTCCAAGGCTCCTCTAATTCTCCGCATTCAATGCTCACTCCCCATAAATTTTCATCAATGCTGTAGACACTTTTTTTAAGGTCTAAAACAATATTATTCTTTTTGGCATATTCAATTTCTTCCTCTCTTGTCTTAAACTCCCATTCACGCAAAGGAGCAATAACCTGTAAAGATGAGTCTAATATTTTCCAAGAAAGTTCAAATCGCACTTGGTCATTGCCCTTACCCGTGCAACCGTGAGCAACATAGTCCGCCTTTTCGCGATGCGCAATTTTAACGATTTCCTCAGCAATCAAGGGCCTGCCTAAAGCAGTAGCCAAATAATAGTCTTCATAGACCCCTTCCGCCTTCAAAGCAGGCAAGATAAAATCCTGCACAAATTCTTTCTTTAGGTCAGAGATATAAACCTTCTTTGCTCCGGCAGAAATTGCCTTTTTCTCAAGGGCTTTGAAATTAGCTTTTTGACCTAAATCAGCAATTGCGGCAATTACATAATATCCTTTATCGTTAAGCCATTTCACACAAACAGAGGTATCTAAACCGCCTGAATAGGCTAAAATTATTTTTTTCATTTTTTCTCCATTAACCACAGCAATATTGCCTTTTGCACATACAGCCGATTCTCCGCCTGTTCAAAAACAATGGAATTTTTGCCATCAATTACTTCATCGCTAATCTCTTCTCCACGGTGAGCAGGCAAACAATGCATAATCAAACAGTCAGGTTTCGCATAATTAACTAATTCTTTATTTATCTGAAAACCTTGGAAATCCTTTTTACGAATCTCTTTTTCCTTTTCTTTGCCCATACTTGCCCAGACATCGGTGTAAATAACATCGGCATCTTTCACGGCTTCTTTGGGATCATTCATAATTCTAACTTGTGACTTGTGACTTGTGACTTGTGACTTTGGTTTATAGCCAACAGGAGTAGCGACATTTAATCTCGTTTCTGTTTTGGCGCAACCATAGATTAAAGAATTGCAAACATTATTTCCATCGCCAATATAGGCAATCTTTACCTCTTTTAAATCTCCTTTTTTTTCTTTGATAGTCCAAAGGTCGCTAAGCGCCTGACAAGGATGAAGTAAATCGGTTAAGGCATTTATTACCGCAATGGAACTACGCTGGACAAAATCAAGAAGAAGTTGATGTGAAAAGGTGCGAATGATAACTCCGTCCACATATCTTGACAGAGTCATAGCGCTATCCTTTATTGATTCTCTTTGGGAAAAACCGATTTCCTGTTCTAAGTAAATCGTCTTTCCTCCCATTTGAAAAACCCCCACCTCAAAAGATACACGCGTTCTTAAAGAAGGTTTATGAAAAATAAGAGCAAACGATTTTCTTTGTAAAGAACGACTGAACTTTTGCGGATTTTTCTTTATCTGTTTAGCCAAAGAAAAAATCTTTTCTATCTCTTCAATGCCTAAATCTTTTATGGAAATTAGGTTTTTCATCTCTTTTTTAACCTCTGGCTTGTAGCTTGTAGCACTTCAGCCAAAATTCCTATTCCTTTATCAATCTCTTTTTTCTTTATAATTAAGGAGGGCATAATTCTCAAAATCTTCTCTTGGGTACAATTAATAAGTAACCCTTTGTCTAAACACTTTTGGACAATTTCTGTCCCTTCAATGCTCAATTCTATACCCCACATCAACCCCTTTCCTCTAACCTCTTTGATAAAGGGATATTTTTCTTTCAACTCTCGCAATTTCTCGTTTAAATACCTTCCCATTTCATTAGCCTTCTTCAATAATTTTTCCTTTTTGATTGCCTTAAACACGGCTAACCCGGCTTTACAAACCAATGGATTGCCGCCAAAAGTAGAAGCGTGCGAATGTGGAGAAAAAATATCGGCAAGCTCTTTTTTTACTACGAGCGCCCCAATGGGAACACCGCCGCCTAAACCCTTTGCCAAAAGCATAACATCGGGTTCTATTTCATAATGTTGATAACAAAATAATTTGCCTGTTCTTCCTATACCCGTCTGCACCTCGTCAAAAATCAACAAGATATCCTTTTTATCGCAAATTTGACGCAGTTCCTTTATATAATTTTCATCAGCAATGTTCACTCCGCCCTCGCCCTGAATAAGCTCCAAGACTATAGCAATTGTTTTTTCATTTACTGCTTCTTTAATTGCCCTAATATCATTGAACGGAACATACTTAAACCCACTGGGCAAAGGTTGGTAATCTGCGTGATATTTTTCTTGACCGGTCAAAGCCAAACTTGCCAATGTTCTCCCGTGAAAAGATTTATGCATCGAAATAATCTCGTATCTTTTTCCTTTTCCGTATTTGCGGGCAAATTTAATCGCCGCCTCGTTCGCCTCAGCGCCACTGTTGCAGAAAAACACCTTACCGTTAAAAGAACTCTTGGAAATCTCGCGGGCTAATTTCGCCTGCAGCAATCCATAGTAATTATTAGGAATGTGCAAAAGCTTTCCAACTTGATTTCTTACGGCATTCATTACTGCCGGATGGCAATGTCCTAAATTGCTCACTCCCCAGCCGGAAAAAAAATCAAGATATTCTTTTTGATGCACATCCCAAACCTTAATACCTTTTCCCTTTACCAAAGCCAATGGCAAATGGCTATAGGTCGGAATTACATATCTTTCATATAACTTAGCAATTTCGTTGGTGGTCATAACATCAGGCTACAAGTTGCAGGTCTCAAGTTACAAGCAAGAAACCTAAACTATAAGATTTCTTTTCTTTTTCCTACCTGCAGCTTGTAGCTTGCGACTTGAAGCCTATTTCACTATCTCCGTTCCAATCCCTTGATTTGTAAATATTTCTAAAAGCAGGGAGTGTTTTATCCTGCCATCAATAATATGCACCTTATTTACTCCCTGACGCAAGGCTTTAACAGCAGCGTTCACCTTGGGAACCATTCCCCCCGCAATAATCTCTCTATCAATTAAGTTGCCCACTTCTTTAATATTAAGCGTAGAAACCAGAGAATCATCTTTTTCCTTATCGGCCAAAATCCCAATTACATCAGTAAGTAAAACTAATTTTTCCGCTTTTATTTCTAAGCTAATCTCTGCGGCGGTTTGGTCGGCGTTAACATTATATATCTTTTGTCCGTTTTTCCCCAAAGGAGAAATTACGGGAATTTTCCTTTCTTCTAAAAACTGATTGATTCTTTGCGTATCCACCGATTCCACCTCTCCCACATATCCGATTCCTGCAGTATGGGGATTTACTCTAAAAACTTCTTCCCCATTTACACCCACAGATTCTCCCCCAAATTGTCCAATCTCTTCTACAATTTGCTTATTTAATACTTTTAAGGTAGAAATTACTGTTTCTATGGCATTTTTATCTGTCACTCTCAATCCATTAACAAATTTAGGTTGCTTTCCCTGTTTTTTTAGGCTTTGATTGATAAAATATCCGCCGCCATGAACTACTATTACCTTTATGCCTACATAGTTCATAAACACAATATCCTGAAGAATGGTTTTTCCTCTTTCCCTATCCATCATCGCGCTGCCGCCATATTTTAGCACAAAAATTTTGTTGCGAAAATTTTTGATATAAGGCAGGGCTTCAATCAAAACATCAGCTTTTTCAATTATTTTTTTCATTTAGTAAAACCACATTTTAGACAACTACCCGCCCCATAACCTTTGACAAATGTGGGAATGGCATCGAAACAGAAAGACTAATTTAAGTATATCAATATTCTGCATTTATCCTTACATATTCCTCTGATAAATCGCAGGTCAAAATCCTTTTGGAAAAATCTCCTTTTTTCAAATCTACAACTATTTTTATCTCCTTTTTTCCTAAAATCTTTTTTAAAACCTTTTCATCTGCGCTCAGAAAATAACCCTTTTCAAAAATTTTTACTCTATTTTTATCGCTAACCAAATAGATGTCTGTCAGATTTAAATCTACGCCGCTACTGCCTACGGCGGCGGCTATCCTTCCATAATTAGTGCTTTCACCATAAAACATTGTTTTGATTAAATTGGAATTAGCAATGTGGCAAGCAATCTTCTCCGCATCTATCTTTTTCTTTGCCCCTTTTACTTCTACCTCTATAATCTTAGTTGCCCCTTCTCCATCCTTGACAATCTCCTTTGCCAAATAAAGGGCAATGTAATTCAACGCCTCTTGAAATTTCTCCAAATCTTTATTCTCTGTTTTCTTAACCTGCAACTTGTAGCTTGTAGCTTGCAGCCTTTTATTCCCCGCCTCCCCATTTGCCAGACACAAAACTGTATCATTGGTGCTCATCTCGCCGTCAACAGTAATCTGATTAAATGAATTTTGGACTGCCTCTTTTAAGCAACTCATCAGAAGCCTTTTATCAATATCAATATCAGTGGCAAGAAAACAAAGCATTGTTGCCATGTTTGGAGAAATCATCCCTGAACCCTTAGCTATACCGTTGATTACAACCTTCCTACCTGTAATGTTTAATTCAACAGCAATCTGCTTACAAACTTTGTCAGTGGTCAAAATTGCTTGAGCAAAATCATCACTGTCTTCTTTTAGCTGCTTAATTAAAAAAGGGATACCCTTTTTAATCTTATCCATGGGCAAAGGAACACCTATAATACCTGTAGAAGCAGATAAAATATCTCCCCTTTTAATCTTTAATTCTTGAGCGATTAAATCGGTGAGCAAAAGAGCATCTTTAAAACCATTGCGGACAGCGCAATTTGCATTTCCGCTGTTCGCAATTACTGCTTGAATTTTATTTTTAATATTTCTTTTGCAAAGCTTAATTGGCGCAGCTTGCATTTTATTAACAGTGAATAAACCTGTTGCTAATGCCGGAGTTTCAGAATAAATTAAACCCAAATCTTTCCTCTTTTTTTTTATTCCGCAATGAATCCCGCCAAATTTAAACCCCTGTGGCACTGTATTTTTAGAAATTATTTTCATAAAAAATCCTAACCTTTTTTATTAGTCCTCAACTGAAACATCCCCATCAGCATTCCGATTACCAAGAATGCTCCGGCTGGAAAGGCAAAAAATAAAGCTGGGGAAAAATACGGAATCTGAAAACCCAACAGCTTTCCACTCCCTAAAACCTCTCTGATAAAAGAGATCAGCAATAAGGCAAAGGTAAATCCTATTCCTATTGTTAAAGCATCAACGATAGATTCCGAAAGGGGATTTTTAAAAGCAAATGCTTCTGCCCTTCCCAGTATAATACAATTTACAGCAATCAAAGGCACAAATATACCTAAACTTCTATTAAGCGCAGGAAAAAATGCCTTGAGTAAAAGCTCAACAACAGTAACAAAAGAGGCAATTATAACAATAAACGAAGGCAACCTTATGTCGGCGGGGATAACTTTTCTCAAGCCGGAAATAATGCTGTTAGAACATAAAAGCACAAAAGTAACCGCTATCCCCATTCCTAAAGCATTAGCCACAGAAGTAGTTATTGCCAGAACTGGGCAAAGCCCAATCAGCAAAATAAAAATAGGGTTTTCTTTGAAAATACCTTTTTTAATATTTTTTAAGTCTATTAATCCTTTAATCTTCATTTTCTATCTTAAATTGCTCTATTTCCTTTTTCACCGCTTCTACCACCGCATTAGAGGAAATGGTTGCTCCGCTAATAGCCTCAATATCTTTCCCTAAAACTAATCGCCCGGTTTCTTTATTTTTGAATTGGTCTTCAAACCAAGGCTCGGTAATTTTTGTTCCCAATCCCGGCGTCTCTTGTTGTTCCAGAACCTTAATCCCCTTAATTATTTTCTTGCTGTCAATCACTGCGATTAACTTAATATTGCTGCTGTAACCGTCAGCCAAAACAACGAGCGCATAACCGAGCAATTTACCCTCTCGGTAGCATTTATAATAAATTCCTGCTTCATTCTCTACCTTTTCTATTTTTTCCACATCGGGTAAAAAGGTGGAAATACTTTTTCTTTCTATGTTTAAACTCTGCTGAGCAATAATCGGTTTGGTCAAAATATAAGTAAGCGAAACAAGAACAGCCGCGCAAAAAGAAATAGTTCCTAAAATTAATCCTTTTTTAAACATTTTACAAGTTGCAAGTTACAAGTTGCAAGTAACAAGCAAGAAAAAGAAAAATATAAGCTACAAGCAAAAAAAGAAAGATGCAAGCTATAAACAATAAAAAAAGAGCTACAATCCGCAAACCAAAAAATACACTATCACCTGTTTACAAAACGCGTGTTCGGTTAATGGTTAATTTATCAATCAAGGGTGTAAAAGCATTCATCAGCAAAATAGCATAAGAAACACCCTCTGGATAACCCCCTTTAAGACGAATCAACGCTGTAATACACCCGCAACCCAAACCAAAAACTATTTTCCCTTTATTACTTAATGGTGTAGTTACCATATCCGTAGCCATAAACAAAGCACCCAGCATTAAACCGCCGGCAAGTATATTATACACAAAATCACCATTTAATAAACCCTCTTTACCAAACAACCATGTTAACAAACCAACGCTGAGAATATAGGTAAGGGGTATATGCCAGCTGATATATTTTTTATAGAATAAAAAACCTGCTCCTAACAGCAAAGCTAACGCCGATGTTTCTCCCAGACAACCACCGCAGTTGCCCATAAAAAGCTTCCAATAAGAGAAATGCCCGCTTATTGCTTCGCCTCCCTTAATTAGCGCTAATGGAGTAGCCGAACTAACTGCATCTATGCGATAACTAAATGGCGCTGTCCAAGTAGTCATCAGTTTTGGCCAAGAAACCACCAAAAAAGCCCGCCCCACTAATGCTGGATTGAAAATATTATGCCCCAAGCCGCCAAAAATATGTTTTCCTAAGCCAATAGCCGCAAATGCGCCTATTATCGGCAGCCAAAAAGGAACGCTGGGAGGAAGACAATAAGCTAATAGAATCCCGCTAACTATTGCACTTCCGTCAAAAACAGTAATCCTTTGTTTTCTGAACTTTTGAATTAAAAACTCAAACGCTATGCAGGAAAGCACGGAAACAAAAATAATTTTTAAAGCCTGTATTCCAAAAAAGATACCTGCGGCAATTCCCGCCGGGATTAAGGCAAGCACTACCGACCACATCACCTTTTTTGTTGAATCCGGAGAGTGGATATGCGGAGCAGAAGAAACGATTAAATTTTGCATAACCTATTTTATTTTTTCCCTAAGCGAAAGCATTTAGATAAAGCAAGTAAAATGGTCGGGGCGGCCGGATTCGAACCGGCGACCCCTTGCTCCCAAAGCAAGTGCGCTAGCCAAACTGCGCTACGCCCCGAATTTTACAATAATTTTTTTTATCTTCTCTATCGCTTTTGCCCGATGGCTAATTTGGTTTTTTATCTGCGAGCTTAACTCCGCAAATGTCTTATCATAAGATGGTAAGAAAAAAACCGGGTCATAACCAAAACCAAAATTCCCTCTCGGCTCAAAACTAATTATTCCTTCACAAATTCCTTCTGTTGTCTTAAGCAATTTCCTCGGCTCAGCCAAAGCAATCACGCATCTAAATTTCGCCCTGCGGCTTTCCCAAGGAACATTCCTTAATAGCTCTAAAAGTTTCTCAATATTTGCTTTATCGTTTTTGTTCTCACCGGCAAAGCGGGCTGAATAAATCCCCGGTTGTCCATTCAAAGCGTCCACTTCTAATCCTGAATCATCAGCTAAAACAACATTCTGAGTAAAATCAGCCGCAGTTAATGCCTTTTTTACCGCATTTTCTTCAAAATCTTTTCCGTCTTCTTTTATATCATCTAACTGAGGGTAATCAAATAAAGATAAAAAATGCACATTCTTTAAATCAACTATCCTTTCTATTTCTTTCTTTTTATTTAAATTTCTGGTAGCCAAAACTATTTTGTTCATATCTGTAATATCTTTCTTTGTTCAGTAATTATTTCCTCTATTCCCTGCTGAGCTAAACTTAGCAATTCATCCGACTGTTTCTTGTCAAATGCTCCCTTTTCCGCCGTTCCCTGAATTTCGATAAACTTTCCTGCTTCAGTCATTACCACATTCATATCCACTTCTGCGTTAGCATCCTCTTGATAATTAAGATCAAGAAGCATCTCTTTGTTTATAATACCTACGCTTATTGCTCCTATAAAATTTCTTATTGGTAATTCAGTTAAAAAATTTTTGCGGTAGAGAAATTGCAAACAACTTACCAGAGCTATCCATCCACCGCTAATACTTGCTGTCCTTGTTCCTCCATCGGCTTGCAAAACATCGCAGTCAATCCAAATTGTTCGCTCTCCTAACTCTCTTAAATCCACGCCCGCTCTCAAAGAACGTCCAATCAGCCTCTGAATTTCAAAGGTGCGGCCGCTTCTTCCCCGTGAGGCTTCTCTCATCGTTCTTGTTTGGCAAGCGCGGGGAAGCATACCATATTCAGCGGTTATCCAACCCCTTCCCTTTCCCTGTAAAAATGGAGGTACCTTTTCATCTACTGAAGCTGAACAAACTACTTTAGTATTCCCCAATTCAATTAAGCAAGAACCTTCAGCATAGTTTAAATAATCAAGCTCAATTTTTAATTTCCTTAATTTATTATTGGAACGCTGTCCTTTTCTCATTATTACTCCAAATACTCCTGCCGCAACAATCAATAGCTACTATCGCAGGAAAGTTTTTTACGCCTAATCGCCAAACTGCTTCTACCGATAATTCGCGATAAGCAACAAATTCCTTTTCTTCCACGAAAGTGGAAAGTAAAGCTCCGCAACCGCCAAGCGCAACAAAATAAACTGCCTTATATTTTTTAATTGCTTCAACAACCTCTTCCCCTCGTTTCCCTTTACCAATCATTCCTTTTAAGCCATTTTTCAACAGCAAAGGAGTATATTTATCCATTCGCAAACTTGTGGTAGGTCCACAAGAACCGATAATTTTGTTAGGCGGCGTAGGGGTGGGACCGCAATAATAGATTATCTGTTGTTCAAGAGGAAATGGTACTTTCCTTTTTTTTAATATAGCAAATTCAATTCTTTTATGTGCCTGATCACGAGCAGTATAAATACTTCCATTGAGCAAAACCTCATCACCGACTTTTAAATCCCTGATTTTATTTGGCGTTAAAGGAGTTTCTATATGAAACATATTTTAAAATGTCATTTTGATATTTAATTTTTTTATGGAGCTAACCGTGGGACTTGAACCCACAACCTGCGCATTACGAATGCGCTGCTCTACCAAATTGAGCTAGGTTAGCCTAACTTCCTCGCTTCACTCGTCAGAGCTACACGCTACAAGCAACAGACTACAGGCAAGACCGAAAAAAGATTTAATCTTTCCTGCTTGAAGCTTGTAACTTGAAGCTTGCAACCTGTAGCTATATCACTCTACCCGCTCTTCTCAGCGCCCAGCAACTAATGTTTAAAGCCACAGGCAAACCAGCAATATGCGTAGGATAAGTCAAAATTTTCACTCCTAATGCGGTTGTCCTGCCTCCTAATCCCAAAGGTCCAACCCCTAATCTATTTATGCGTTTTAAAAACCTTTTTTCTAACCTCGCCAAAGATGCTTTGGGATTTTCCTTATCTATCGGCAATAACAAAGCCTGTTTAGAAAGAAGAACTGCTTTATCCAAGCTTCCCCCAACGCCAATGCCAATAAATAAGGGCGGACAGGCATTTATTCCCTTTTCTTCTACCACCTCCACTACCCAATCTTCAATCTCCTCTATTCCCGCCGTGGGACTAAACATACAAGTTGCAGCTG
>DAOWIN010000059.1 GCA_030640885.1 Candidatus Omnitrophota bacterium | reverse complement strand
TCATTGGAATTGCCGATAAATTCATCAAGAATATCTACATATTTAGGCCTCTTTATCTCTATCTCTCCCTCTTTTTTACCAAGTATATCGGCAATAATCTTACTCAAAGAAACTTCTTTTCTATTAGCCATTTTCCGCAGGGTATTGTAATCTTCTTTGTTTAGTTCTCTAAACTCAGCAATGTCAAATACATTGCTTGGTTTTCCTTTCATATATTTATTTACCATCCTTACATAACGAGGCTCTTCTTTAATTCTTTTCTTCTTTAAATCCTGCTCTACTTTTTCTATCTTTCCGTATTGCTTAAAAACCTCATATAATTTAAGAGTGGTATAAAATCCCCCTTTCTTGTTTTTCTCAATAAAACCTGCTTCTTCTAATTTTCTTAAATGCTTCCTACAGGTGGTTTCGGTTATATTGCTTTCCTTGATTATATTACCTGGTGTGAAATAAAACCTCTTATCCTCTTTGATATGTTTAAACAGATTGAGTAATATCTCCTCCATACCCGGAGATAATGGTCTATGTAACTGTTTGGCAAAAAGATAATCAAGTGTATCTTCTTTTGTAAGTTTTTCCTTAGCCAGAGGAATTAGCTCGGAATAGGAGATTGTATACCGGTTATGTTTCTCACGATGAATAAAGCCCATCTCTATCAGAGGTTTTAAATAATGTTCCCTTATATTTATTGCCGAAACTTCTCTGCCAAAGAATTCCTCAATTATTTCCCTCACTTGCTGGTAATCAAATTTTTCTAAGATTAAAAGTTCAGCTAAAATTATCCTCACTCTTATGGGCAGGTTCGAATACCCTTGTTCAACTATTTCCTCAGCAGTCATCTTAAATTCATCCGGAAGTATATCGGCTTTCTTTTTATTTAAATATTCTGAACATCTGTCATAAAATTTTCTCGTTAAAGCCCACTGCTCTTTACTATAGCTATCTTTACCCCGGTAGGTTAAGTATCCTTTTCTCTCTAAACCGTCCTTAGCGCTGCTCCCTTGCCCCGGAGTATTTTCCCTTATGGCAAGCTCTGATAACTCATCCAGATCAATTCTATTATCCTTTAGTTTTCCTTTAGCTACTATATCTATCAAGCCATAGATTATGTACCTTTCTTGCTGTGATCTTGTGTTTATATCATCAAATTTTTCATAAAATTTTTCTTCGGATTCCCTCCACTTCTCAAAAATGTCCTTTCTTGCATACTTCTCTGGCTGATTTACCCCTTGAGGTGGAATAACACCTTTATCAATAAGATGACCAATAAACTTCTGTTTGAAACCATATATTCCTGGTGAAGAAATCTTATCTAAGACCATTGAATATCCGCCTCTTCCATTTGCCAATCTCTCTATACCTGCCCTAACAGCTCTTGGAGAACGAATCATCATAATATCGGCTATACTCCGAATACTAAATCTCTTTAAACCAACATTACTTAATAAAATAAAACTGAGTATCTCCATGCTATTAATAGTGAGAGTACGATCATCTTTCAGTTTTTTATGTAGATGCCTCACAAAAGCAGGCAAGTTCGGTTTTGGCTCTTCTGAAATCTTTTTTGTTGCAACCATACCTATCATCATTATTGAAAACAAGGGGGCAAAAAATCCGCTGTTATATATTTCGATTGCAATAAAAGCAAGGATAACTATAGAAAGGGCAACTTTTGGCTGAAGGAATTTATCAAATAGATTTGATAATTTTAGGATTGGCGACTCTTTCTGCAGATTGTTTCTACTCTCCTCGCTAAAAGCCCACCAGATATTAGCAGTTAAGTTAGCATCGGCAGTGTATTTAATTAATAACTTGTTTAAATTGAGGACCTCTCTATTCCTATTTATCCTTTCCCTAAATAAATCTTTAACACCCCCATAAAGAATGAATTTACTTATCCTTAAAGAATTAAACCCTTCATCTTCGTTGAGTAAATCGTAATTTTCTTTAAACTCTTTTACTAAATTTTCATCTAATTCAGCTATTTCTTCTAAATAATCCAGCATCAAGTCCTGCCGCCAGCCATCAATCAAAGTGTGAATTTGCCTGCTCCACTCATCAGGGTCTTTATCTCTGTACCATTCAAAAAGAAACCGCACTATCCTTCTGCTAAATTCCTTTCTGCCCTCTTCGTTAGAAAGTATTTTTTCACAAACATCATTAAATATCTGAAGTTGAGTTCTTGCTTTCAGGATTTTCAATAACAATCTCAATTTATCCCATTCTTTTTCTCTATCGTAAATAATAATTTTTACGCCGCTTAATTTATCGACAAAAACCCCTTTGTTTAATAACTGCTCATCTATGCCTGCTTTTCTCGCCTCTTTAATATCGAAAACTACAGAGACGGCAGTTTGTTTCTCAAAAATTTCGCTTTTTAATTCTCTTTCCCAAAATTTGCTATCTTTTGGGGATTCGGCAAGAAAGCAAGCTACTGCAAATGCCTCTCTTTTCGTTGCATATTTTTGGTCGAGTAAAAGTTCATAATAAGTTGTTTTTAACCTCCCATCGGACAACTTTTTTGCTATTTTGTCTATCTCGTCATCCTTTAAAGCAAAAACATTTATTCCTTTATCAGAAATCTTAGCAAATTCCTTTAAACCATCGGTAGTATTGGAAAATTTAAAACTTTGCTCAACATTGTTTTTTAAGCCCACCACTATATCGGATAAATTCTTTTTTGGGCTATTAAACTTCTTTTCCCAGTTCTCTCTCCAGCCGATAAAAAATTCTTTTAATTTAATACTTCTTGTTTCTCCTTCTTCATAAATCTTTAGTTTATTAAAAGGAGTAGCAATACTGAACTCTTCGGTTAAATTGTGCGACCCAAAACTGAGATATACATCAACTCCCAGGTGGGCTAATTCTGCAAAGAACTTTCTGATTATTAAAAAGAACCAGGGGTTTAGATAAAGAAGAGAATAAGGAGCAAATTGAATTAGGCAACTCGCAGGAAAATTTATAATAAAGCTTCTTAAAAACTCCAATCTGCGAATATCCTTATGTTTATTCTGTTCATATCGCTTTACTCGCCAGAAACTATTGTAGACCTGCCCAACATTAGCCATTATAAAGGTATTAAGAATTATCCATGTCCAGCCGCTGAAAGGAGTAAGCCACCAGAATACAAGTGAAAGAATAAAGGCAAAAACAGGAAGCCCGATTGCATTCTGAATTAAAGCCCCGCTGTTTTTTTGCGGATTAACATATTTTCGGCTGAGCCACTTATGCAGATGCAGACGGTAATGCGGAAGTTTATCCGAAGCTAAACTCCGCAAGGCCGGCAAGGCGTTCCAATATAATGCGGCTAATAAGGTGAATAAAAGAGGATTCTGGGTCAAAAATGTTGCCAGGACAATGACTACACTTAAAATAATCCTTACACCGTCTTCAAGCTTAAAAGCTTCAGGATACTCAGGAAAAGCAAATAAATCTCTGAGCCAGAATTTTTTGGTTAAAAGACGAGATTTTATTATCGGCTTTGAGGTAGATTTACCCTGCACCTTTATGGTACGGGGTTTAGTTGACAGAGCCATCAAGAGCAATAAGGCAGATAAGAGTTTCCCACTCTTGGATATTTTAAAAGCAGTTAAAGATGGATGGTTTATTGCGGCAATTATCTGTTTTCTTAACTTATTATCTTTAAAACGAATACCCTTGACAAACTCTTTTAGTTTTTCTATCTCTTCTTTTGAGGCAAATTGGCAAAAATTTTCTATATCTTGAAAAATCTGCTTAATTTTTAAAGAATTTTTGATTTTTCCGCGAGTAAGATT
>DAOWIN010000068.1 GCA_030640885.1 Candidatus Omnitrophota bacterium | reverse complement strand
TTCTTTCTTTACCAAATTTTCTCAAAGCTTAGTTAAAGAATATATACAAATTATCAAAGAGCTAAAACAAATACAAAGTAACAATGCCAATAAGGCTAATACCACAGTACGCTGTAGTTACAGCAATTAGTGGAGGGCCTCCGGCGGAAAAATATAAAATATAGAGGATAAAAGATAAAAGAAAGAATATATAACCGCGGATTTTGCTGATTATGCGGATTAAAATTTTTAAAGAATAAATAGAAAAAATGTGGTTCAAACATAATCCGCGTTAATCCGCTCAATCGGCGGTTAAATATTTAATTCGGTGGGAATCGGCGTTATCGGTGGTTAAAAAAGATAGGATACGGTTAATAATTTAGAGGATACAGAGGCAGAGGGAAAATATTTTTTATCCGCCGAAGGCGGATGTCACAAAATAAGCAAGCCCTAAGGCGGATAACCCGCCTCTGGAGGGTATATATAGGTACCACGGGCTTGCCCCGTGGGGTGTTCCATAACCCTTTCATTTTAAACAACCTCTGTGGTCTCTGTGGTTTGAGTTTTTGACAGTACCTGTGTTCATTAAAGGAGGGAATGATGGCAGGAGTAATCGAAATCAAAGCTGCGGATTTGAATGCGCAATCGTTTATTGAAAAGAAAGCTAAAGAGATAGCGGAGTTAGTGGGCGATGGAGAAGCGATCAACGCTTTATCCGGAGGAGTGGACTCCTCAGCGGTTACCATGATTGGTCATAAAGCGTTGGGCTCAAAATTAAAGACATATTTTATTGATAACGGGTTAATGCGAAAAGACGAGCCCCAGCAAATTGTCTCGCTGTTTAAAAAATTTGGGGTAGAAGTCAAAGTCATTAATGCCCAAGAGGATTTTTTTAACGCCTTAAAAGGTATCACTGATCCGGAAAAAAAGAGAGAAGCCATTACCCAGACTTTTTATAAAGATATTTTTGGTAAATTGGTAAAAGAAAGCGGTGCGAAGTATCTCCTGCAAGGCACCATTCTGACGGATATCGATGAAACCGTGGCCGGGATTAAAAGACAGCATAATGTTTTTGAACAGCTGGGCATAGATCCCCAGGAGGCCTTTGGTTATGAGATTATCGAGCCGATGGTGCAGTTACGCAAAGATGGAGCAAGAAAAGTGGCCGAAGCTCTTGGTTTACCCAAGTCTCTTTTTAACCGTATGCCTTTTCCAGGACCGGCTCTTTCGGCAAGGGTCATTGGTGAAGCAACTCCTAAAAGAATAGAAACCGCAAGAATATCCACGCAGGTTATTGAGGAGGAATTAGCTTCAAGCGGAGCGTTTCAATACATGGCCATTCTTCATCAGGACAAGGTTACTGGTATGCGTGATGGCAAAAGAGATTTTGGCTTGCAAATTGAGATAAGGTGTTGGGATAGTATTGATGCCCGAACAGCCACTCCAACAAGACTACCGTTTGATACGCTGGATAAGGTAGCAAAGCGCATAGTTGCAGAGGTTCCCGGAGTAGTAAGTGTCACGTATAACATAACAACCAAGCCGCCCTCAACCATGGAGGCGATATAAAAGAGTTAAATGGAAAAACGCGTTTGAAAAACACCTGGATACGCGATGAATCGAGAACAAGACAGTTATGTAAAAACTGAGATGCAAAAAAAGTCCCTTCGCGTTTTTCCATGGTAACCTCGACTTTCCCAAATTTTCCCGTGGAAAATTTGGAGTCGACCCTACGGGCAAATAATGCTAACCGCATTATTTGGATTAAATGGAAAGTATAAAGAAGCAGAACAGCAAGAAGTTTATTTATAAAACAACAGTAACTTGGAGAGAAGAAAAGAAAGGGTTCCTATGTTCTTTTGGTAAAGAAACTATTGGAATAGCTACGCCTCCGGAATTTAAAGGCCATGAAGGCATATGGACACCGGAAGATTTGTTTGTTGCTTCAGTTAATTCTTGCATTATGACTACCTTTTTGTATTATGCCCAGAGAAAAGGTCTTGAGTTTATAAGTTATGAAAGCGAGGCCAAAGGGGTTTTAGAAAGGGTAGAAGGCAAATTTATGTTTTCGGAAATTAGAGTCATGCCTAAGGTTGCAGTTACTTCGAGCAATCAAATTGAAAAGGCAAAAGAACTTATAAAACTTGCTGAAAAGAATTGCCTTATATCTAATTCTATATTGTCTAAAGTTACAATTTATTCTGAAATAAGCATAGGGACATAGGGATATACAAAATCCGAATATCGAAGCAATGAACGGCACAGGAATTCAATCCGGCCAGTTTGTTGCAGAGGAAAAAATAATGGTAACCGTCCAGGCGCAGGTTCTGGCGGAGATTGCGTTTGTCCCAGTTGCGGGGCAAAAATGGTTAGAGGATAAACATGATCATTTCTGTTGCCAGTGGAAAAGGCGGAACGGGTAAAACCACAATTGCGACAAATTTTGCATTGTCAATTACAAACGCGCAGATTTTAGATTGCGATGTGGAAGAGCCCAATTGTCATATTTTTATAAAG
>DAOWIN010000038.1 GCA_030640885.1 Candidatus Omnitrophota bacterium | reverse complement strand
TTGCAGTAATTCATAAATCTACAGGTAAAAAATTTGAAGTTCAGATAAAAGATGATGTTTTCCCTAAAGGGTTTTTTGCTTTAAGGAAAAAGGTAAATGTAGAAAAAACAGCCACAGAGGAGGAGATAGATAGATATGGAGCAATGTGGGAAGAGGTGAGAGATACATTTCTGACCAAAGCCGATTGGGAAATTTTCGAGGGTGAAAAAGAGCCTTTTCCAATAGGAGGGGTCATATTTTTTTCGTTGTTAAGCATTGGGGTTATCTATTTTGTTTGTGTGCCAAAAGT
The DNA here is from genome assembly GCA_030640885.1 of Candidatus Omnitrophota bacterium. Classification (GTDB taxonomy): domain Bacteria; phylum Omnitrophota; class 4484-213; order 4484-213; family 4484-213; genus DAOWIN01. The sequence goes on along the minus strand of DAOWIN010000038.1, from coordinate 7,346 downwards.
AAGAAGGAATAAAAAAAGTTTTAAAAAGCCTTGACCAATACTTTTTTTTATGCTACACTTGCAACTGCGTCTCAATCGCAATGCAAAAAGGCGACCGATGATTTAAAAAACAAATTTTAGAGGTGTAACATGAATTGTAAAATTATTAGATTGTTTAGCTTGATTGTTTTTCTATTCTTTACTTTCTACTCTTTAGTCTTTACTTCTTCTACTGCTTTTGCTGAAAGAAATAAATGGAGCGAAAGAATTGGGCAGGGAAATAGTTTGAGCAATTATTATTGTGATAAAGGAATAGGGTTTTATAAAAGCAGGAGGTATGAGCAGGCAAAGTTAGCACTTGAGAAAGCCTTGTTAGCTGATTCGGGATGCAAAACAGCCAGAGAATACTTAAGAAAAATTCGCTCTACAGTCAACAGAGGACAGCCAACAGTCTACAGCCAACAGAGGACAGAGAACAGCAAAGGACAGAGGACAGAAATTAGAAGAAAGAGAATAAGAACAGAAGTCAAGGAAGAAAAAATAGAGAAAGAAATAAAGGAAATAGAAAAAGAAATAGAGATATGGGAGAACTATAAGTCACCAGTCATACCCTTGCGGGCACAGGCCAGTCATACCCTTGCGGGCACAGGCCAGTCACCAGTACAGCCGCTTAATTTGGGTGAGGTAGTAGTTACAGCTACCAAAACCGAAAGGGAAGTAAGCAATGTTTCGGCAAGTGTGAGTTTAATCAAAAAAGGTGATATTGAAGAAAGTCCAGCCCGCTATGTCGATGATATCTTAAGAAACACAGCGGGTATAGGTATTGAACGGGCTAAGGGTGGCTTATCCAGTCCATCCACCTTTATCTATATGAGAGGTTTTTCTCAGCCGCGGGCAGTTGCCCTTATGCGAGACGGTGTGCCCATAAATCGAGCTGTTTGCGGCGGGACGCTATTTAATGAGGTTTCTCTTAGCGTAGTGGATAAAATAGAGGTGGTGCGCGGAGCGAGTTCTTCTCTTTATGGCTCAGGGGCAATGGGCGGCGTAATTAATATTTTCACCAAAGAGCCGGAAGAAGAGACGAGAATCAATTTAGAACAGAGTTATGGCGATTATGCTACCCGCGAGAGCAAGGTAACACTCAGCGCTCCTTTGAGTGAAGATACCGGTTATATCTTGAGCTACAATCATTTAGAAAGCGATGGTTTTGTCGCCTTTGACGGAAGGGAAAAGGAAAGAGACGCAAAAACGCCAGCCGAGAAAAAGGCTTTGACTAATATGAGGAAAGCGGCAATTCCCAACTACCGCGATGTGGATAATGCATTTGGAAAATTGGTCTATAAAATTGACCCCTTTTCTTCACTTTCGCTTAGCCATTCTTTTTGGAAAGATGAAATTGGCCAGGGAAGAAAGCATTTACACACAAATATTGAGAGAAACAGAGCGACTTTAGGCTACAAAAGCAAAGGATTGGATGCGGATGTTTCTGCCAATGTCTTTTACTTAAACGAAGAGTTTGTCCACTATTTTGACAATGCAAAATATCCCTCAGCGGATAAACCCTTTGAGGAATTGGCTCAGATAAGACATAAACCGGGCAAAGATACAGGAATGAATTTGAACTTTAGCTTTCCTTTGAGCGAAAATCAAATTTTTACCAGCGGAATAGATTATCGCTGGGCAGAAATGGAGGATAAGTTAGACACTATTGGCCCCCCGGCAAAAAAGGGATTGGAAAGAGCAATAGGAAGACAACATCAGGCTTCGCTGTTTTTTGAAGATGAGATTAGTTTAGGCAAGTTATCGCTCAATCTAAGCGGACGGGGTGATTGGTATAGGACATATGGCGGTTATCATTACAAGAAGCAATGGAATCCCAAAAAGAAAAAATATGTTGTAACAGAAGAAATTTATCCGGCAGAGGCTGGCGGGGTGTTTAATCCTAAGGCAGGATTGAACTACCATTTTTCTGATTCAACTACTTTGCGGGGTTCAGTAGGGAGAGCCTTTCATATGCCTTATCTTTATTCTCTTTACGGTACCACTGAATGCCCACCCGGAAAAATAAATGAGGGAAATCCAAATTTGAAGCCCGAGTATGTCATAGCTTATGAATTAGGCATAGACCAAAGGCTTGGTGAAAATTTTGCCCTGCGTCTGACTGGTTTTTATAATGATATAAACGACTGGATGGACAAAAGCTACTTTACCAAAAGCACAAACAAATGGTCAAATATAGATGAGGTAGAGACAGCGGGGGTTGAATTAGAGGGAGAATACAATCTATTTAACAATCTAACTTTGTTTACTAACTATAATTATCTGCACACTGAAATCGATAAATATACAGCCCCCCCTTGCGAGGCAAAGAAGGGAATTTATGAAGGGAAGCGGCTAAGCGACCAGCCACAACATCGCGCCAATTTTGGTTTTGCCTATAATCTACCCAAGAATTTAATTTTTAGCTTAAAATGTAGATATGTTGGTTCTCGCTACGATGATCTGGAAAACACCAAGAAATTAGAAAACTATCTAACCGCAGATCTATTAGCTTCTAAAAAATTAGCCGAATTTATAGAAGTAGCTTTGGAAATTAACGACCTCTTTAACGAAAGTTGGCACGATGACGCCGATTGGCTTGCCTCTCCGGGAAGAACATTTACAGGAAGGGTAAAAATGACTTTTTGATTACCCACTTCCACTTACCACTTGCACTTATGGCGTGCAAGTAAGCTGTGTTAGAAATGACATGGAAGTGGGTGGGTAACGAGGTAATCTTATGTTCACACTTTTCTCAAAAGGCGGACCCTTAATGTGGGTTATTTTTTTATGTTCAGTGGTAGCTGGAGCTATTATTGTCGAACGGCTATTTCATTTTCAGCGGGCAAAACTTCACCTGCCCAATTTTAACACGCGGATAAAAAAGTTATTATTGGATAATAGAGTTTTAGAAGCAGAAAAGTTTTCCGAAAACTCAGCTGGACCAGTAGCCCATATCTTTGCTATCGGTATTCACATTCATAGACGGGTATTAGAACAGAAAGAAAGAATCCTTGCCTGTGCCGGTTCAAGAGAAATAAGAAAGTTAGAAAAAAATTTAAGAACACTGGGCATTATTGCTCGCATCTCGCCTCTTTTAGGCCTTTTGGGAACGGTAACAGGAATGATCAAGGCTTTTGTGAAAATACAGGAATTGGGAGGAAGTGTAGATGCCGCAGTTTTGGCTGGAGGGATATGGGAGGCGCTTCTTACCACTGCCGCTGGTTTATCCGTAGCTATTCCAGCTATGGTTGCCTACCATTATTTTGAAGGGAAGATAGATGATTTTTCTGCTCAGATGAAAGAGGCTGTTCAAACCTTGAGTGAGTGGTTAGCTATCAGCAGTGCAGTGAAAAACGAGAGCTAGGTAATGAAACAAAACAAGTCTGACTTAAAATGTTTCATTAAGAAGAAAAGATGGAATTTGAGAAAAGAAAAGCGATAGATTTGCATTTGGATATTGCTCCTTTGATTGATATTGTATTTTTGCTGCTTATTTTTTTTATGCTCACCGCCAACTTTGTTCTCCAATCGGGGATAAAAATAACTTTGCCCTCGGCTGTAGCCGCTGAGCCGCAAAAAGAAAAAAAACAGGTTGTTATTTTTATTAGCAAGGACAATAAGATTTTTCTCGACAGCGAACAGATTAGCATTGCCGGTTTGAAAGATGCGCTAAAAGAAAAAATAGAAATTAATCAAAACAAAGGCGTAGTTTTGAAAGCAGATGAAAAAATAAATCTTGGTTTGGCGGTAAGAGTAATGGATATTGCCAAACAAGCGAAGGCAGAGGGATTGGTAATTTCTACCAAAACAGACAACAGTCAACAGTCAACAGAGAAGACTAAAAAGATGAACAATGAACAAGAGACCTTTGATATTTGCATTTATAATCTCTTTATTTGGGCATTGTTTATTTTTGTTTATACCAAGATTTGCCCTAAGATTTCCTCATCCCAAAGAGTTAAGAGATATTAGCATAGAGATTGAGATAGAAAAGCCGCAAGTTGCAAGCCGCAAGTTGCAAGCCGCAAGTAAAGAAGAAAACAGAAAACAGAAAAGACAGAAAACAGAGGACAGAAAAAAGGCAATTGAAGTTCAAAAGCCGAAGAAAACAAAACTTCAGTCTAAGAAAAAAGAAGTTCTAAGGAAAATAAAAAAGAGGACAAAAAAATCCAAGTTACACACTACTTTAAAGGTTCCTAAAGAACGAATCTATAGAGTAGTCAAACCTATAGAGCAGTCAAATTGCAAGCCACAGATTGAAAGGCAAAAAGTAGAGCAATATCAAGATTCAGCATCTATAGTTAAAGCTAATAAAAGAATGCTTTGCTATCAGGATAGAGTGAAGCAGAAAATCGAATCCTGCCGCAGATATCCGAGATGGGCAGAAAAACAGGGTTTTGAAGGAACGGTATATCTTAGTTTTATAATTTTATCTAATGGCGAAACACAGGATATTAAAATTATTTATCCATCCAAGTTTGCTATTCTCAATAAAGAGGCAATTGCCACTGTCCAGAGGGCTTCGCCGTTTTTGCCCATTCCCCGAAATATTGACCGTTCTCGCGTTAAGATGCAGGTTGCTATTATTTTTGAGCTACAATAGCATATTTTTTTTGGAATACAATTGCGACTGCGTTTCAATCGCAATTGATATAACTAATATAAAAGATGAGTGAGATAAGAAATATTTTAGGAATAAAATGCTGGATAGATAGCAATAAGAGATTACTCCGCAAATCCATCTGCCTCGCAATTATTTTTACCTTCTTGGTTGAAAATATCTCTTTTTCTAATCCGGATATATTTAGAATACATCTACCTGTTTCTTTTGCCCAAACAATAAGCAAGGGAATACATACCAGCGATAAGGATGAGATCGGCGGTATTGACTTCGGACATATTGAATTTAATAATCTAAATTCTGAAACTGATTATCGCCAAGGTTTAATTAACAAAAGTGCCAGTAAGGAAATTCTCAATCCATCTTTTTTGCACAATGCCGCTGTTGAGCCTATCTACAATTCCTTTGGCGAGGTTGTCTATTCTCCCTCTATAGAAACATCTATTTGTATCTCTGCTGATACAGATTTCCCTTTCCCGCAAAATCCCCCTCTAGAATACGAAACTCCCCATACAAACTTAATCCCAAAACATAAAAAGCCATCTTGGTTAGATAGACTTTCTGACATAGGCAAAACAATAAAAGATGCCGCTGTTGGTAGCTACAATTATTTAACCGAGGGAATTTCTCCTGATTTTATATCCTCTCATTTTGGGCAAATGATTGGTATTATCCAATCAGCTGTGCCCATAGTTAGCTCTATGCCAGGAGCCCCTCTTTTATCTACCCTTGCTTTACTGCACTCTGCCCAGGATAAATCTAACAGCTGGCAACAAGAAACTGAACAAAGCATCGAAGATGAACAAGACGCCGAACAGGACATAAAGTCGTACTATGAAACTGTCAACAACTCTCTTACTGATGAGGACAAAATCTATTTGGGATGGATTTTTGCTCCGGACATAAACAAGAATGATGAAGTGGTTAAAGACAGCTTTCAAACTATTCCTGTTTATGACCCGCAAGAATCTTTAAGCAGTTTTCAAGAAGGCAACAACATAATAAATTACTATATTAGCGAAGATAAAAAAAATCAAATAAAGGTTACCCGAATCGTTGATTCAACCAGCCAGACTGTTATTGAACAGGTTTGCGATTCAGAAGGCAGGCCTTTGGAAAAACAAATTATTCAAAGCACCTGTTTGACTAAAAACGCAGATGGCAATTTTGATCTAACCCAGACACTCAAAAATGGCGAGCAAATAGTTCTGCATCAGAAAGGAGATTATGACCAGAAAAGCGAGGAGATTAGATTTAGCGAAGGGGATTATTTAGATAAACAGGGCAGAATGATTGCTTGGAGAAACGAAGATGGAAACGAGAGAATAGTTTATATTAAAGATGGAAATAATCTTATAACTCATATCTATGATTCTGCCGGTGATTTTGCAGGAGTAGATGTCAATGGGGAGCACTACAGCCTTGAGGATATCGAACAAATTGAAACAATAAACTACCTGAAAAAAATTGGCTATCTTGAAAATGTAAATGCTGAATTAAAATTGTCAGCCTTAGCTAAAAAGCGAATAGATGATTACGGTACCGCTGAATACCTTTATAATTTAACCCAGAATCAAAAACAGCTTGATATTGAAGAAATAAAATATGCCGATTTTGGCAAACAGGATAGATCAGACAGCCCTGTTCTCAATAGAATATTTGATGGGATAACGGTGATCACAGGCATATTTGGTAAATCTACCGAAACAGCCGGGCCAATAAAATCGGTTAATCTAATTATCAACAAAGACGATTTTAACAAGTTTGATTTTGAGCCCAACGCTGATTGGCAGATGGTAAATATTCCTTTACTCGGCGATGTTCCTAAAAAAGATATTATTCCTTTTTATGGACTGGTTGGCAGTCCAGATGAAATATACAATTTAAGTTCTATAGAAAAAGAGGCCTTTTATCAAAGGTATTATACCAGCGGCACAACCTTGACGACCCTTGACGGAAAGCCAATGGATTGGATTAGATTATCGGAAATATCCGGGGAACGCCGATACGGTTATGCCGACTTTCCGACCTATTCAGTTACGGACACGCTATTTGATGTAGCTTTGTTAGTCGCGCTTGCTGATAATGCCATCGGAATTGTGGGCGCAGATGAAGCCGCAGTTTTAGCTGCAAAAGAAGCAGTTAGGACAGGAGTTAAACCGCTCGTTAAGCAGGGAGCGCAACGCGGCCTAAAGCGGCTTCCCCAAGATATGTTGCTCGGCGGTTCTGTTTTTGTTGCCGCGGATAATGTTATTTCTTATAGCTTAAATAAACAACTTCCTAATTTAGAGCAAAACATTGCCTCTTTTAAATCGGGAGCGGCTTTGCAGGGCAGTTTAAGATTTGCCGGGATAGGAGCTGGAACAACTTTAAAGCTTGCCGGGGGGACAAAAACAGGAACAAGCATAGCAAAATCTGCGGAAGGCATAAGCAATAAATATGCCAGTAAATCTTTGACGCATTATGTCGCCAAAGATGCCGTCAAATTGGCAAAGATTAAAATTATTAGCAAAGCCATAGCTGCCAAGCCGGTTATTCATTTGGATAAAGTTGGCAGAGAAGTGAGCCGCGCCGGTTTGCCTCAAGATGCAGCAACAGCGAAAATCCTTTCTCCTTCATTGGGAAAGGTGGCAAGCTTTACAGCCATTGGTCCTGCGTTCACCAGTTTAAACATTGGCATTGAATCGGCATTTGCCGGCGAAGT
>DAOWIN010000160.1 GCA_030640885.1 Candidatus Omnitrophota bacterium | reverse complement strand
TTTTATGAATCTCGCGAGTAATCTTTTTCAAATCTATTGAACAACGACTACAGGTAGGACAGGAAATTATCTTTGCTCTAAACTGCCTTAATTCCAAACTCTGCAAAATGTCCTGAGCAACTTCTACCTCTTTCTCGGGTTTATCAGTCAAGGAAACTCGAATGGTATCGCCCATTCCCTCAGCAAGCAGAGTTCCAATACCCAAAACGGATTTCACTAAACCTATTTGAGAAAAGCCCGTAGCGGTAACTCCTAAATGAAAAGGATAATCGCACCTTTTAGCCATAAGTTGGTATGCCTGGATAGTTGTCCATACATCGGAAGATTTCAAAGAAATAATTATATCATAGAAATTAAGCTCTTCTAAAATGTTTATGTAATTTAAGGCACTTTCCACCATCAACTCGGCAATTTCCGTGTCTTTTGTTTTTGTTTTATTTCTTGCCTGCAGCGTGCGGCCTGCAGCGTGCGGCGTTGCTTTTAGCGACCCCCCATTTATTCCTACCCTTATAACTACTCCTTGTTTCCTTGCCAATTCTACCACTTGCTTAATATGTTCAATTTTGTAAATGTTTCCAGGATTTAAGCGAATAGCATCGGCTCCGTTTTTTAGAGAAGCCAAAGCTAATCGGTAATTAAAATGGATATCGGCTACCAAAGGAATAGCTATTTCCTTTTTTATCTTTTTTATTGCTTCAGCAGCAGCTAAATTTTCAACCGCCACTCTTATAATTTCACACCCTGCTCTCTCTAAATGTTTAATCTGTTTTACTGTTTGGACAATATCCTCAGTATTTGTTTTGGTCATTGATTGGATAGAAACAGGAGCATTCCCACCAATCTTAACATTACCAATTTTAACTGTTCTTGTTTTTCTTCGCAATTGCATCTAATTGAGTGAGTGAGGTTTGAGTGAGTGAGGAGTGAGTGAGGTTCAACCTCCATCAGTTTAGGGCAGAGCTTTCCACAGAGAAATCTTGCTAAAATCGCCCCATAATACGGCAATGAACAAAATGATCAAAAAAAGCACCCCAATATTCTGGGCTATCTCCTGTGCTTTCTCACTTATCGGTTTTTTTCTGAGCTTTTCCAAGCCCAAAAACAAAAGATGTCCGCCATCCAACATTGGTAGAGGCAATAAATTAAATAATCCCAAATTTATCGTCAGCACAGCCATAAACTGAAGCAAGGGCAGAATGCCCATTTTAGCTACCTTACCGGTTATGTAAATTACCCCTACGGGACCTGTGAGCGATTTCCAAGAAATTTGCCTAGTAATCATTTTCCATAATCCTGCATAAGTAAGAGCGGTCAGTCTCAGGGTTCTTTTTCCGGCTAAATAAAAGGCAGCAAATGGGTTATAACGCACCTTTATTGTCTCGCCGCTGGGCAAAATCCCCAATACCCTTCTTCCATTATCTTCTCTGGGAGAAATGGTTGCCGAAAGATTTTCACTGCCTCTTTTGATAATCAAATTTAGGGGTTCCTTACTCTGGCTGATAATTTTAGCCATTTCCTCCCAATGAGAAACGGCTTTGTTGTTAATAGAAATAATATAATCCCCTTTTTGCAGAATCTTCTCCGCCGGGAAGCCCTCTTTTATCTCTCCTATTTGAGCAGTAAGTTGAGGGTTGCCTAACATAAAAATAAAAAAGAAAAGCAAAAAACCTAACAGGTAATTAAAAATTGCGCCGGCGCTCAATATCCAAAACCGTTTTTTGATCGGCTGACAAAAAAATTCATCGGGTTTATTGCTAACTTCACTTTGATTCTCACCAGCCATCTTTACATAACCGCCTAAAGGAAGCAAAGAAACAGAATATCGCGTTTCTCCTCTTGTCCATCCGATAATCTCTTTGCCAAAACCAATGGAAAATCTTTCTACCTTCACTCCACTTTTTTTGGCTACAATAAAATGCCCAAACTCGTGGACTAAAATTAGAATACTTAAAACTATTGTAGCGGAAATAAAAGTTAACATAATAGGTTGCAAGCTACAAGCTTCAGGCTTCAAGCTTGAGACTTGCAGCTTGTGGCTTGTAGCTTGTTTATCGCCTCTTCCATATCTTTTGGTAAAGGCGAAACAAATTCAACAAATTCTCTGCTTTTGGGATGATAAAATCCTAACCTACTGGCATGAACCGCCTGACGGGAAATAGGAGGATTCTTCTCTTTGCCTCCGTAGGTTTTGTCCCCCGCCACCGGATAACCCAAATAAGCAAAATGCACCCTTATCTGGTGCGTTCTTCCCGTTTTCAAATTTAGTCTTAAAAGCGTATATTCTTTATACCGCTGGATGACCTTATATTCGGTTTTTGCTTCTTTGCCATCAGCGACTACGCTCATCTTTTGGCGATTTCTAACATCTCTGCCAATGGGCTGCTCAATAATCCCCTCGTCAAAACGCACAATCCCCTTTACTAAAATAATATATTCTCGCAAGACCTTGCGATTCTTAAATTGTCCGGCTAAATTCTGATGGCTCTGGTTGTCTTTCGCAACCACTAAAAGTCCGGAGGTGCCTTTATCCAAGCGATGGACAATCCCCGGCCTGTCCGGATTTAATGTGGAAAGATCTTGACAATGAGCAAGTAATCCCTGCAACAATGTTCCTGAATAATTACCCGCCGCTGGATGAACGACCATCCCCACCGGTTTGTCAATTACTATTAAGCACTCATCCTCATAAATTATATTCAGAGGAATAGGCTCTGCCTTTATTAAACTTGGAAGAGAAAACTGAATTTCTAAAAGAACAATACTTTCTTCTTGTTTAACCTTGTAATGCGATTCGGTTTTGGCAACTCCGTCAATTAAAACCTTTTCATTGCTAATTAATTTTTGGATTTGAGAACGGGAAATATTCTGAGCCAAAAGTTTATTGTGCAAATAAACATCCAGCCGTTGATTTTTCTCTTCTTCGGAGACAATGAAGGTATAATCCACTTTGTAAGTAAGGGTAAATTCCCCGTCATCTGTCTTCAGTTTACAGTCTTCAGATTTCAAATTTTTCTGTCCTCTGTTTTCTGTAAACTGTTGACTGATTTCACTGCCTACTGTTTCACATCAAGGACTAGTTAGGATGGGGTACTATCACTGCAATCGACACATACTGCCACGTCTAATACTTTACAACGTCCCTCATTATTATCGGGACCGGGGTATACAACAGTCGACTTACACGCATTCAAAACCATCTCCTCCGGCTTCCCTCTCACCAGCACAATCAACTGCGGCTTCACCCATTTCTTCTTTTTCTTAGATATTTCTTTCTCTTGTTTTTCTGCTTCTGCCTTTTCTGCCTTTCCTTCCTTTTCTGTTTCTTTTCTTTCTTCCCCTAATTCCTGTTTCCTATTTCCTAATTCCTGCTTCTTATCCCCTAATTCCTTCCCCCTATCTCCTAACTCCTGTTTCCTATTTCCTTCTTTTCTATCTATAACCATTCTTCGTTTTAATAGTTCTCCAGTAAAGCCGAGGACATCTCCTTGTATTTCTTCTTTTCCTTCTCCTCTCTTATTAACTTCAAATTCTAAGGATAGTTCATCTGCATTATCTTTAAGGCTTCTTTTACCATCTAACCTATCCCAGATAGCTCTGCCAGTTTCATTCGTTGAGTATAAATCATCGTTGGAATCACCTATTCCAGCGGTTACGGGGACAATAATAAACTCTCCATGTATCTCCCGTGCTACCACATCATCCTTTGGTATTGCACAGACTGTATTAAGAGTGAGTTTTGTAGCCATAGGTATTGCCGCCTCCTTTTTTTGCTATAACGAAGTTATAGCTACAAACCATTTTTGAAACCTAAACAACCTCTGCCTGTTTTTAATCTTTAGCCTGAAGCCTGCGGCTTGTAGCTTGCAACCTGTATTAGCATCAATCCTGCTCCTATGCAAATAAAAGAATCGGCAAGATTAAACACGGGCCAAATGCGAAAATCTAAGAAATCAATAACAAAACCAAATACCAATCTATCAATCAAGTTCCCTACTGCCCCTCCTAAAATCAAACAAAGAGCAATTCTTGGATAATTATCTCCCTTTTTGAAAAATAAAAAATAAAAGAGCGATATTACTGCCAACAAAGAAATAAAAACAAAAAAGAAAGATTGATTTTTAAATAAGCCAAAAGCAGTACCTTTATTTTGGACAAGAGTAAGATGAAAAAAATTTTTGATTATTGGAATAGATTGTTGTGGCAAAAAATTTAAATTGGAACGGGCAAAAAATTTACTTATTTGGTCTGCAAAAATTATTGAAATAATAAAACAAACCTCTATTGTTTTTCCTCTTTTTTTTGGCATCGAATACAAAATCAAGCATTAAATTCTTCGCTACTGATTATCAGTGCAATCAGTGGAGAACTTCATCAGTGCCATCAGTGCTTATTATCTCCACCCGCGGCCTGCCGGTCAAAATAATTTTCTCCTGCTCAACAAGATAAATTGCCTCTTCGCTGTAACTTCTATTTCCTTTTCTCTCTATTTGAACATTGCCAATAGCAACAATCTTAACAATCTTTTTATTTTCTTCATTAAAAAAAACCTCTATTTTGTCGGCCGAAATTTTGCCATCTTTATTGTGAACAACAACATTTTCTTCAAACACCGCTTTCTTTTTTAAATTATCTACCTCTAAACAACCATCGCAGGTAATTGTGGTCACATAGTTCTGCTGTTTAAAAACCCCTTTGACATCCCCCTCTAAACGCACATCTTTATTTTCTTTGTCAAAGAACCCCTCTTCTGAGGTCATCAGCAAATCGGCTTCTTTATGTGAACTTTTGGCGACAACATTATCCAACTTAATTTCATTGTTTTCAAGAAAAGTAGCCTTATCTCCTGCTATTTCCCACTCCTTTTTGCCCTCGGAGTTATGGCTAACAAAAGAAAACTGCCGCATCGCCGGCAAGCCCTCTGTTTCGTTTGCCTTCTCCTCTATTTCTTGCTCTGCTCCCTGCTTTATCGGGAATTGCTCTGTCCCTCCTGAGCCGCAAGCGGTTAGAAAGAATAGAAAATAGATAGCGGATAGCGGATAGCGGATAGCGGATAGCAGGTTCCTGTCTTCTGTTGACTGTTGACTGTTGACTGTTAACTGTATTTTTACCATCTGTTCTCTAAGCAAAGACGGGATAACAAATAGGCAATACTTGATTCCGCCCCTTGATTTAAATTCAGCCCCTTTTCGGTCAAACCATCAAAACATCCGCCGGTTATCTTATCATAAAGCCATTCTCCCTTTGAATTCTCGCCTAAAAACCAGCGGAATGACAGCAAAGCCTTTTTATAATAAGATTCTTCCCGCGTTATCTGATAGGCTCTAAAATAAACCTCTACCATGCTATTGGCATCTACAGGCTGTTGGTCATAGATAGGACGTTTTCCTTCATTAAGATAATCCTTTTTGCAGCACCAACCTTTGTTTCCGATAAGAACCAATTGATTATGGACAATTAGCAAATCTGTTAAAAAAGAAAGTGATTCCTTAGCTATCTGTAAATAAGTTTTGTTATTGGATATTTTATAAGCTAAAAATAGAGACTCTGGCAAACGGCCATTAGAATAGGTAAGTTCATCCTCAAACCATTTCCATTCCCTTCCTTGCTTATTAGAAGAAGATGTAGAATGTTCGCGAAAAGCTTTGACTAAAAAATCAGCAAGTTTTTCTATTTTATCTTGAATGCCTTTTGCCTCGGGGTAGGTTTTCTGATAATAGTAAAGCCCCATAATGGCAAAAGCCTTTGCCCGCAGGAATTTAATGTTATTTATCTCTTTAAGCGCATTGTCAAAAATATGTTTAGCAGTAGCTCTTAAATTGTTATGAAGGGTGGAAGAAAGAGTAATTCCTGATGCCCAGAGCGCTCTTCCATAAGCATCTTCTTCTATCTCTCCGCTTTCTAAAAAATTCTTGTTGTAATCCATCAAGGTATAAAAATTACCATTTGCCTTTTGGCTAAAGTAAAGAAAGCTTAGATAGGTGCTAACCAATCTCAAACTCTTTTCGTCGCGGTAATGGTTATAATAACGTACCGCAAAAATTAAAGCCCGCGCATTATCATCAAGGGCATAACCTGTAGCCCTATTTTGCACAGAGTAAAAGCCGTGTTGAACTACGCCAATATTGTCGGTAAGCATTTCTAAATAACTAGTCTTCAAAGGCGGTTTCTTTTTTTTGAACAGAACGATCTGTTTGCCTTTTTTTTCTTCCATGGCAAGATTATAAAAAAGATTTAGATAACCCTTTGCTACCCGCGGCCAGATTAGCTTCTGCCCATATTTATAGGCTTCTCTCTCCAACTTCTTTTTCACCTTAGGGTTATCTAACAAAAATTCAATGTTCTCAGCCAAAGATTTCGTGTCTCTAAATTTTGCCAACAAGCCCCGCTTACCGTATGAAAGAACCTCTTTAGCATAAAGATACGGAGTAGAAACTATCGCCTTGCCGCAAGCTAAAGCATAAGTCAATGCCCCGCTGGCAATCTGCTCTTCGCAAATATAAGGGGTTAGATAAACATCAGTAGCTATTAGATAACGCAATAATTCTTCCAAAGAAAGATACCTATTTTCAAACCGAACATAGGATTCTAATTTCAGTCTTTTTATCTCCTTTTCTAAAGACTGGCGGTATTTTTCTCCTGTCTTTTTTCTTATCTGGGGATGGGTTTCACCAAGTATACAATAAACAATATTGGGATATTTAGAAACAATTTGAGAAAGAGCAGAAATCGCATATTCAACCCCTTTGTTTTCGTTGATAAACCCGGCTGTGGAAAGAACTACTTTGTTCTTTAATCCCAAGTCGTTTTTAGCTGAAGATGAAGGATGCAGATGGACAAAGGGCGCGCCGTGAGGAATAATAGTTATTCTGTTGTCATTAACCTTATACACCTTTTTCAGTATCCGCTTAGCCACCTCGGTCATTACTACTATTAAACCCTTTTGGGCAATGGCCGAAATAATTTTCCTCTTTTTCTCGGTGGGCGAAGGTACGAGAGTATGCAGAGTAGTTACCAGCGGCTTTTTGATTAAATCTAAGAAATCACAAATGAACTCGCCATCTTCCCCTCCAAAGATACCAAACTCGTGTTGAATATTGACAATTTTGCAGTGGGATTTATTTATAAAATCGGCGGCCGCGGCATAGCTCTTTTTATCATCTTGAGTAATCTGAAAAACTACCTTTGCCCCATAGTTGTAGGTTGTTTTATTATCATTAATCGCTATTAACTCTGATTTTATCAAAGGGTTGAATCTGTCTAAGGCATTGGTTAAATCGTGCGTAAAATTGGCAATACCGCATTCGCGGGGAGGATAAGTACTTACATAAATTACTCGCGGCTTATGAATACTTTCTTCCAAAGTCTTAATTTTTCTAAAGTCCATAAAAATAGGTCACCAGTCCCCAAGTCACCAGGTCACCAGAAAAAAGCACTGGAGACTGCTAACTGGAAACTGGTGGCTTCTTACAGATGCACTCGCCTATCAGTCATTGTTATTTCTAATTCTTTGTGCATCTCCTTTTTGGCATATTCGTAAATTCTTAAATGTTTCACAGCGGTAATTGACCACTTTATTTCATTGGTCACATATTTCTTTGCTTGATCGGCGTAATGTTTTCTTAAATCATCATTTTTCATTAAACCGGCAATTGCTCGTTCAAGCTCATAGTCATTATCAGGAGGAACAGCAATCCCGGCCTCGCTTTCTTCTATCTGCGATTTTAATCCCTCTAACGCATTTACTACCGCCGGCACCCCCAAAGCAAAAGCATGCGCCAAATTTCCTGATTGGGAAGCTTGTGAATAAGGAAGAACCAAAAGGTCAAAAGCGGAAAGAACTTGGTCATATCGCTGAGGAGTAAAACTTCCCATTATTACTTTTATCCTCTTTTTGTATTTTGATTGTTCAATTGCTCTCAAGACTCTCGGTTTGGTTATCTGCCCTCCGGCTGAACCCGGACGCGCATCACCGGCAATCACCAAACAAACAGTATCATCCGTTCTTTCACCTATCTTATCCCACAATCTAATCAATCTTTCAATCCCCTTGTTAGGCTCCCACCAACCAACTATTCCTACTGTCTTTTTACCCTCTAAACCCAATTTTTCCTTAGCATTCTTAGTTGGCTTTGCCTCTTTTGCTCCATGAGCTATAACATAAACATTGCCCGGAACTCTGCCAATATTTAAGGGCAGATTTGTCCATTGGTATTCTTCATGCACAATGCCAGCATTTGCAAGCTTCAAGGATATATCAGTAAAAAATTTCTGGCCACGGTCCAAAGCAGTCCCCACACTATGATAGGTAATTACCACCGGAAATTTCGCCTCAACGCGCCATCTGAACAAAGCTCTTAGCAAGCCAGCCGAATAATCGTTATTTCCCCGCGTATAAAGACCATATTCGTGCTGGATATGCACCGCATCAGGTTTTATCTTAGACACGGTATCGTACAAAGCATCATCAAAGACAGAGGAATTATTCTCTAATACAGGATAGACATTTTCTTCTATTTCATTCCCCCCATCTGTATGGCAAATTATATGAACCTCATTGCCCAAATTCTGGATAGCAGCCACCAACTCTTGTGAATAGGTGGCAATTCCGCAGGGTCTTGGCGGCCACGAACTTACCCAAGCAATTTTCATCGTTTTTCCTCCTTTCCTTTCCCCCCCGATGTTATATCGGGAAAGAGCCTAAAGAGCGAGCATAAGCGAGACTCTTCAGGATAGGTCTTTCTAAATGTGAAATAAAAAAATGGCTCAAATTGCCATTTTTAAAACTTGTTTATATTATACCTGAAATAACAAATTTGTAAAGATTTTTCTCTTTTTTAGCTAAATTTTTTATATTCCTCTTTGAGATAAACGAGGGGTTGTTTATAATAAATTGCGTTATCTATATCTTTGGGTTGAACAATTTGTTTAACTTCGAGATTCTGGTATTTTTCAATTATATTTTTATAGGGTTTTAAACTCCCATCATCGCGGAAAAGCCCAAAACTTCTTTCATGAATAGAGTGTTCAAAAGGAGGCTGGCTAAAAATACTGGGGTGGTAATCTGAATAGCACCAAAACAGCGCCCCCAACGCCCCATTTTCATAAAGTCCCTTTAATGAGTTGGCAAGATAAGTTTGCGCCGCTTTTTCTTCGACAAAAGGATATTCCCCAACAGCTGCCTTTTCTGTTTTTCCTTTGATTGTGCAAATTCCAAATTCTGTATGCATCACCCTTGCCCCGGACATCTTTGCAATAAGCCGATTTGTAAAACCAGCTACTTTTCCGTCAAGATAATCATCTGCCCATTTGGCGTAAAGGGAATAACTGTGCATTGAAAGAAAATCGCACACAGATGTTAAATCTTCAGGCCAAAACCCTCGCTCCTCTTCAATATTGTTTAGATGCAATCCCATTGTAATTGGATGAGTATTGTCTATCACCTTTATTTCTTGCACCACAAATTCTACCCATTTTATCGCTTCTTCCCGGCTGTCTAATTTTACAAAATTATCGATCTCGTTGGCAAGGTCGTAACCATAAAGGGATTCTTGGTCTTTAACCGATGATATTACTTCTCTTATTAACTGCGAAGAGGCGGCTAAAACTTGTTCATCTTGGTAAATATTGCGAATTTGAAAATTGGTTCGTTTTCCCCCCACAATAACAGAAAATCGGTTATTTTTAGCGGGAGTTTGTTTAATTAACCAAACAGGCGCCCAATTTGCTCCACTCATATGCCCTATAAACAAAGTAAGCAATATTTTCAGCCCACATTCCTGAGCAATGCAAAATACCTTATTTAAATTAGCAATTGCCTGTTGGCTTACTTTATCTATGGCAGGCTGGAAGTCTTCCCAAAGAAGAAAGAGACGAACAATATTCAGCCCTAAAGAGCTTATTTGCTCAAACTCCTCTTTCACCTCCTGCGCATCAAAATGTTTCCACCAAAAAATCCCTTTTTTTCTTGGCCAGTAATTTACACCCAATAAAAATTTCTGCATTATTGATTGTACTGCTCCCTATTCGTCATTCGGATTTCGGATTTCGTCATTTCTTAACCTGCAGTGTAAATATTCTCTCATACACCTTTTCATATTTCTTAACCATACGCTCTACGCTAAAATTTTCCTCTACCCTTTTGCGACATTCCTGCCGCGAAATAGAGGAAATTTTCTTTAAGGCATTTATCGCTCCTTCCACATTTCTTACTAACACTCCTGTCTTCCCATCGACAATAACCTCGCGGCATGAACCTAAATCCATCGCAATTACTGGCACTCCGCAAGCCATTGCCTCTGCCATTACCAAACCAAATCTTTCCGGAATAGTATTTAAATGTAAAAGAGCGTAGCTATCTTTAAATAATTCGTTACGCTCCTTTGGTCCTACCGCTCCAATGAATTTTATGAGTTTGTTATTAATAAAGGGCTTTATACGCTGTTCAAAATAGTTTTTATCTTGAATAATGCCAGCAATAACCAAAGGGCGCCCGCTTTTTTGAGCTGTAGCTATTGCTAACTCTACACCTTTATCCGGGTGAATCCTCCCTAAAAATACCAACTTTTGCCCCCCCTGTTTATAAAATGTAAAATCGGAAATCTTAATTCCGTTGTAAACTGTGGCTAAATAATTTAAGTTAGGGGCTCGGTCAGCATCGCTGATAGAAACGAAATAGCCGTCTCTATACCTTTGATAAACCGGCATAATTTGTGGCGATGAGAAACCATGGATAGTGGTAAGTATTGGCGTAGAGACCAGCCGGGAATAACCAAGAGGAAAAAAATCATAGTGGCTATGGATTAAATCAAATTTGTCTGCTTTTTCAAATAAATGGGCAATGTGCAAACAACGACATACATCCGGGTCAACAGATTTATCTTCTTCATATCCCTTTTGGATAATCGCTTCTAACTTTGCTTTTGTAATTGAGTCCTTAGTGGCAAAAAGGGTTACATTCCAACCGCGTTTTACTAATCCCTCAGTAATATTGCTTGCTACTGTTTCCCAAGCGCCGTATGTTCTTGGCGGCGTCCGCCAAGCCACTGGCGAAAGAATGGCAATTCTCTTTTTTTTCATTCCAATCTGCATTTATGCACCGAAGAATAAACTGCTCCTTCAGGCGATAGGTTGCTTTTAATAAGTTCTATTTTATCTACACTCAATTTAGAAGATAAAGAAACTTGTTCTAATTCCTTAATCTCTTTTGTAAATCCTTTTTTATCCTGCAATAATTTAACTCTGCCCAAAGTTAGATGTGGCTGGAATTTTCTCTTCTCGGGAGAAAAACCAAAAATTTCCAATTCTTTCTCTAATCTTTGCTGAATAATAACAACTTCTTTTTCAGAAGCTATTCCTATCCAGATTACTCGCGGGGCCTTTAAATTAGGGAATACTCCCAATCCAACAAAGTTCGCCGAGAAAGGGGAAATACCTTTTCCCGCCTTCTGCATCGCTTGTTTTATTAGAGAAATTTTTTGTTCGTTCACCTCTCCTAAAAATTTTAGAGTGAGATGAATATTCTGCGACTTAATCCATCTTATTCCTTCAAAAGAAACAAACCTTTCTTGCAAACTGTTTAATTCTTTCTGAATTTCGGGATTTAAAGTGATGGCAATGAATAGGCGCACTCTTAATGACTATGGTAGCTGCCCAGCACCCAGTCACCCAGACGCCCAGATGGGAAACTGGGGGTCTGGGGAACTGGGTGACCCAATGAGTTAGAGTAATTAGACATTTTCCTCCTGCTTAATTGCTATCTCCAAAATTTTAAGAGCTTGTTTTGCCGCTTTTTCTTTTATTTCCTTTCGGCTTCCGCTGAAATTGAACTTTTTGCATTCATTTCCCTTAACTGAAGAAACAGCAATATAGACCAAACCAATCTCCCACCACTTCCACCTCGTAGGTGGAAGTGGGTCGTCCTTAGGCAACTTAGGCAAAGCAGGACCGGCAATGCCCGTAATTCCTAAACCAATGTCTGTCTTTGCCAATTTCCTGATCTGACGCGCCATTAACAGGGCTACTTGTGAGCTTACGCTCCCAAACTGTTCAATTATTTTGGAGGGAATTTTCAATAAAGAAATTTTTGCTTCGTTAGAATAAACTACCACCCCCAATTTGAAATATTGAGAGCTTCCCGCTTTATTAGTAATTAGGTGCGAAATTAACCCACCGGTACAGGACTCGGCAACGGCGATAGTCTTCATATTCAAGCTGCAGGCTACAAGCTACAAGCTACAAGCAAGACTTTAATTGTAGCTCTGGGATGCAAGTAAAAAACATCAAGGTTGCAGGCTAAAAATTTACTATTACTCGCATAATGAGATTAGTCATTAAACCGGCAAAAATATCATCCAACATTATTCCTTTGCTTCCTTTTAATTTCTCAATTTTTTTAAGCGGCGTAGGTTTAACAATATCAAAAAAACGAAAGAGGGAAAAGGCAATAATTATTAAAAACAATTTGGGGGGAATTAAAAATAGAGCGATTAACACTCCAGCAACCTCATCAATTACTACATAAGGCGGGTCTTTTCTTTTATAGATTTCCTCTGCCTTTCCGCAAACCCAAAATCCCAATCCGATAACCAGAATCGTAATTATTGAATACAAAAGCTTATTCTGATTGCTCAGTAAATAAATTAGAACGCCGGCTAAACTGCCCCAAGTTCCGGGAAATAAAGGCAAATAGCCAAGATAGAAAACTGAAGAAAGTAGTTTAATCAACTTGTTAATATTTTTTTGTTTTTCCACAAATAAGAAACTCCCGAATTCAATGTAAGTGCAGTAGCAATTAACATTGAAATATAAATAATCCATTTGCTTATCCGTTCAAAATCAACATTCCAGAAATTGAATCTCTGTCCAAATGAACGCCCAATCAAAAATAAAAGAATAAAGAAAATAACGACCATCTGAGAAATTGTCTTGTGTTTTCCTCCTTTGGCAGCCGCCAACGCCCGCCCTCGAGAAAGAGCAAATACACGCACACCAGTAATTATAAACTCTCGGCTGATTATTAAGATTACCATCCAAGCTGGAACTATCTTCATCTGCACAAAACAAAGAAAAGGAGTTAAAATTAAAATTTTATCAGCAATCGGGTCGGCAAGTTTGCCAAAATTGGTAATCAGATTTCTCTGCCGAGCAATCTTACCATCGTAATAATCAGTCAAGCAGGCAAAACTAAAAATTAATAAAGCAAGAATTTTGGCAAAAAAATTGGGAGAGAGAAGAAAAAAGACAAAAATAAAGGTAAGAAAAATACGGGAAATGGTTAATATATTGGGAAGGTTCATAAGAAATAACAAATATTATTTTTTAAAAAAACAAAAACCCAAAGAATTTATTTGGTAATATCTCCTTTGGGCTATTATAACAAATATCTCGCCTACAGGCAAGATATCTTTCAAAATGTTTTTTTCAAAAATTGTTTATCCCAGCATTATTCTGTATTCTTAAAACTAATCTTTTTTGTATCAAAATTTATTTTTATAATATTTGAATCAGAAAGCGAAATAAAAATTTGTTGGATCTTTCTGGTTTCAGGATCAAAATTACAACTAACGGCAATATCTTCATAAAAGCGTTTTCCTTCTTCTGAAAAATATTCTTCTTGCTTATAAGTATCTATTCCCTTATCTCCTTTTTTATGTGTCCAAGCAGTAATATCACCCTCTCTTGTCCGCATAGGGTCGCTAAATGTTCCTAATTCATAATCAGTAAGACGCTCTGCCATTTCGGAAGTAAGAAATCTGATTTTTGTCTTTCTTTGTTTAGAATTTTCCCACAACAAAACAAGCGTTCCTTTGCTTTTTATAATCTTTCTTTCCCAATCACCGGCAACTACTGGACGGCTTAATGCCTTTTGCTTCGCTATACCAAAAGGCGTGTTATCTTTAGGCTCAGGCAAAACTTCGGGTTCTACTTCTGCTACTTCTGGTTCTTCTGGTATAACTTCCACAATCTCCTCTTCAATGACATCTTTTACTACTTCAGATATTTCGTCAGGTTGCGAAGTTGTGTCAATAGTTTCAGTTAAATTAGCAAAGGTTTTATTATCTACAGAGGTCGTATTGCCAAATTCTTTTTCGTTAGCAAATGCCGTTTCATTTAATAAATCAACTGATATTGTTTCATTCAAAACGGATTTGTTAATTAAATCTTCTTGTGGTGATTGTTTTCTAACCTTATCAAAGAAATTATTGAAAATATCATAAGGTGTTGAAAAAGGAATTTGCACAGGTTTTTTTGCAGGTGTAAGTGTAGGTGTAGGAGTAGAAATAATCTCAATAGATTTTTCTTGTGTTTGATTAAAAGATACAGGGAAAGATGCTTTTTTATTATGAATAATGTCTATTGATGCCATATCTTTTTCTGTTAAAATCCGATAGCGTTTTTTGCTATTTGCATCAATATGATCTTGAGCATCTCTACTTTTCCCTATATAGTTATTATCCTGAAGTTTTGAAGTGTGTGGTAATTTTTGCCAATACTCTCCACCATATTGGTCAGCATACAAATAACCAGTTCTTTGCTGTCTAATGTTAAATATATCGGACTCAAAACTATAATCAATTGAATCCTTGTCATAATTACGAGTTTTATAAAAAAGTTCCTCAATTTTTTTAGTGGCTCTCCTTTCGGCTTGTTCTTTTTGCATACTTTGAGGTTTGTAATACTGTATTGAATAACCATCTATTACGGTAGGATAATTTCTATTTAAAATTTCATTGGTTCTATTTATTTTTTCCTCTTCCCAGAAAGCAGGGGTATCATAATATGCTTGTTCTATTCGAGGGTAATATTTCACCACTTTGTAAGGGTCATAAGAAACCATTTCTTCGGTATCTTCTTTTGTCGGCGGAATATCCATTTCCCAGAAATCTGTTTGATTAAGATTATGCAACTTATAATAATTTCTGCCTTTGTTTTCCCCCAAATATTCTATCCATTTATCCGTGCTATTTGGAGGAAAATCAGAAAGACTATCTGTTCTCAAAATTCTATCCCCTTTTTTATAATCTTTAGTTACATATTCTATGTATTCTCTTATTTTGTCGTGAGCAAAAACAAAATCTTCTTCATGCTCTTTTACATATTCTTCATATTCAGAAGGCAATACATTAGAAACTTCAAGCATTGGATACTTTTTATCTATAAAATGAAATTCTATTTTACCTTCACGATATAAATTTTCTCTTATCTCATTTAATTTATCTTGTTCTTCAGAAGATAAAGTATTTTCATCTATGCCAATATATTTGGCATAAATATCCACAGATTTCTTTTGGTATAGAAAACGAAATTTTTCCTTTATAGCAGAAAAATCTATAATGTCCGGAGTATCATCCCATATTTCTATTAAATTCGCACCAGTCGCCTCTGCAGACGAACATATAAGAAAAGAAAGGAAAACGACTGCACAAACAATTTTTGCTAATTTCTTCATCTTATACCTCCTTTTTCCCAGCCAGAATAAGATTTTAATGACTTATTCTACCTCTGGAATTAGGGTTTGCTTCTTTCCATGCTTTCTCCATTGCTATTCCCCATTCAATTTTTTCTTCTCTATTCTTTTTTGCTCTTTCTGATGGGGTAAGATAATTCCATTGGTCCCAATTTTGTTCAGTAATCTGGCTCATGCGTTCTTTAAATATTTTATCAATTTCTTCTTTAGACGAAGCATGAAAAGTCAAACCAAAAGTTTCCCTAAAAAAATTCTCTCCACAACGGTCACCTATTTTTTTATCATGGGCGAACTTTTCAAATAAATTCTGCACCCATGAAAGATATTCTACCTCTGTATAAAAGTCATATTTTACCGCTTCGGAATCATTAGGATTTGAATAAACAACTTCATCTGTTACTGGATTATAATATTTTATTCTTCTTCCCTTATACCAACCTTCTTTAATATATTCTGGATTTTTTGTATCGTATATCCAAAGATGCTCATGAGGCAAAGTTATTTTCTTTCTTCTTGTTTGGGAAGAAAAACGGAAATATTCCATATCCATTCGAAAGCTTTCAAGACCTTGTAACCACACATCAGGGATTGTATTTTCATCAATTCCTATTAACTCGCTTTCTTTAATATGCCAATATTTTTTCCCTCCTCCACAACCTAAACAATACCCCACATCAAGTTCTGGTCTTTCTTTTAGTCCTGTCAAGTAACTTATCTCATCCCAAATACTGTCATCTGCAGAAATGGCAGTATTGGCATACTCTTCTTCAAGAATATCCAAGTCTTCTTGTCTCATCGTCTCCCCTCTTTTACTTTTAGCAAGAAGATTTTCTCTAAATTTAGAATAATTTATTGCCCCCCATCTATTATAAGGTTTATCGCCTATTGGTTTGAGTGTCGATTCTATTTTCTCATCATAAATATTATAAAGGGTTTTATTCCAAGACGGTCCAAAAACTTCCATATGGTCAAGATAGGGAGTAGGATTAAAATCTTCATCCTTATCGCCTCTCTTATTTGCTTTTGCAATCGTTTCTGGGCTAAATATTTTAACAATATCTTCAGGGGCATATTCTGTTCCATCTGATTTTATACCTCTTGGAAAATAAATTTCTCTTCCTTCGGTTGAATCTACATAACCTGACCTTACACCCGTTCCAAAAACAGGACCAAAAAAAGCATCTGAGGTATAAGGACTTCTATTTTTGTATAATAGCAAATAAGAAGAAGGCATATAGCGTTTAGAAAATAAATAATTTATTTTATCAGCAATTGCATCATCTTTAGGATTATATCCATTACTTAAAAATTCGGCAAATTTTAATTCGTCATTAAATTTAGCGTCTATTTCGCTTTTATCAGTAGTATTATATGTTTCAAGATAAGGAATATCATAAGCAAGTGGAGCTCTGTCAATTCCTAAATTTTCAAATCTTGTTAAAATCTCATCGTGATACTTCACCTCTTTATACGCATCAAACTTTTCTGCTTCCGGACATCGTTCTCCTGTGGCTTCCCTCACTACCATATTTGAAAGACGAATATTCTCTTGCATTTGGGAAGATAGCTTAGATATATCAAAACCTATTAAATCTTCTTCTGAATTTAATCCTAACGATTTCAAGCGGTTAAATTGCCTCGTTTTATAGGAATCTTGATAATCAGTTATTGTTTGTTCTCGCTGTTCTCTTTGTTTTCTTTGTTCTTCAACAGATTGTTCGTCTCTTTCTTTTTTTTCTGCCTGATTTAAACCAAATATCTTTTGATGTGCTTGATGATACAAATTCACTGTTTTGTCATAAACTATTCCAGGAAAGTCTCTTACTTGCATTCCTTTCTCTACTTCATCCGCATTAACAATAGTTGTTATTGAGCATAAAATCGTTGCCAACAATATCAATCTAATTTTCTTTCTCATTTCATACCTCCGTTTTAAGTTCTGTTCTTTCATTTTATCCCTCCTGTAAAAATTTTTTCTATGCCTCCATTTTGGTCTGCTTTATTCTATTGCTTTCCTATTTCTTTGTCAAGAGATTTCCTTATATCTTTCTAAAACTTCTTATTAAAGCATTAACAAAAAACATTTTGATTTTTAAACCTTTACGAAACGAAAATCCAAAAATCAAAGAACAAATTAAAACTCAATCTATTTCTTCAGAAACGCCTCCGCTACCTGCGGGTCAAACTGCCTGCCGCTTTCTTTCTTCAATTCTTTCCTTGCGTATTTTACTGTAAATGCATTTCGGTAGGCGCGATTGGTAGTCATTGCGTCGTAGGCATCGGCAACACCTAATATACGAGCCACCGGGGGACTTTTTTGCCCAGCCAATCCGCCAGGATACCCCCTGCCGTCCCAGCGTTCATGATGATGTAAAACCCCTTCAATAATATCCTTATCCAAGGCGCGTATCTGTCCGATAATTTCAGCGCCCTGACGCGGATGTTCTTTGATTATTCTATATTCATCCTCAGTTAATTTGTCAGGTTTATGCAAAATAGAATCAGGAATACCTATTTTTCCTACATCGTGCATTAAACCGGCATAATGCACCTTTTTTTCTAACTCAAATACCCTTCGGAAAGGCGGCTTATCTTTTAATTTTTTGGCAATCTCAAGGGCATAATCAGTTACCCGCTCACTATGGCCGCAGGTGTAAGAATCTTTTGCTTCCATAGTCTTAACCAAAGCGGCGATAACATCAACGGTTAGATTATCTTTCTCCCGCTGAACCTGAAAGTCGTCAATTACTGACGCAGTATGATTAGCCAAAGCTTGAAGCAAATCTAAATCTTCTTGGGTGTACATATTCCCGGAAACCCTATTCCCTAAAATCAATCCCCCGCTTAATTTCTGTTTGTAAAAAGAGGGAACGCAAGCATTGGCGTTTATATTTTCCATCTCGCTTATTGTTTGCTCCATTTCTTTCTGTTCATCTTCTTTATGCTTAAAATCCTCACTTTCTAAACGATATTTTAATTCTTCATAGACTACCGGCGTCTTATATCTACTAAGCCAACGGATTAAACTGTTATTGCTTTTGATTTCCTCAACCCTTGTTTTCCTCTTTCCCTTGCTGATTCTTACATCAAATTTATTCTCTTTTCTATCTTTAATAAAAATTGCCGCATGGTCAGGAGCAAGCGTATTTGAGATTACCTTAATAGTCATTACCAATAAACTGCGCAAATCCTTAACCTTGGATAATTCTTTATCGGCGACTTTTAGGGCATCGCGATACACATAGCGATGATGAAAAAGAAACCTATCTATAAATCTTCGTAGAGCAATCTGCAGAGGGCGGAAGGTAGAGGTAATGATAGCTACAGAGATTAAAGATAAAACCCATTGATGTTCAGTAAAAACTTGGGCAAAAAACTGCTGTCCGGCAAAGGTAACTAATGCAACTATTCCTATGACAAAACCAACCAAAGCCCCATATACCGCTGTTTTGCGTACAGCGATATAAACATCCATCAGGCGGTAGCGGATGATGGCAAAAGCTATTAAAAGTACATATACAGCAACAAGGACATTTCCTAAAGGTGGTATTTGAATATCGTACCAAAGAAAATAATTTGTTGAGCCGCCTAAAAAACCAATAGCTGTTCCTAAAAATACATATTTTATCTGATTGCGTTTAATACCGGAAAGCTTTCTGTAAGATTTATACATTAAAACATGAGCATAAATTGTTAAACCTATAAACATTACAAGAAACAGTACGTAAGTGATACCTGCAGTGGGCCAATAAGAAAAAGATAATCGGGGTTTTACATCTTTTACAAAAAGAGGTGTAAAATTCAATAAAAGAAAGAAAATACTAAGTATATACCAAAATATAACAACCTTTGAATATTTCTCGCGTTGCCCAATAAGGGTCACGCTAAAATGCAAAAAGCTGGAGGGAATAAAAATAGCACCCATCATTAAAGCCTTGCACCAGAAAAGAGCGCTATTAGCGTTATTTGATATTTGCCAAAAGAAATAGCAAAAAGCCCAAAATGCAACACTGAACGCAAAATAACTAAAAGACCTATTGAGTTTAGACTTTGGGTTTTTTGTTATCGCAATAACACAAACTATAATACTAGCTATAGCATTTATAAGTGCGCTTATTGGATAAAATATCATTATACTCTTTCCTCATTAGAAGCAAGTATATATTGCATTATGCCCTGTTGTTCATATTGAATCTCTATTTCGTTTTCCTTAACCCCCCCCCTAATAAAAATCTCCTTAAATTCATCGTCGGTTCTATAAATAAGATTCCAGTCTCCTACCCATTCCATAAAATGAACAGATGGATTACTATATTTATCTCTATCATTTGAAATCAAAATTGTGGTTATCTCTTTTCTTTTAAGAAGTTTTCTAAGATTACTAACTAATCTTATTGCGACTTTTTTATCTAAGTAATCAAATAAACCGGCAGAATAAATCAGATCATAATCCAAGGAAAACTCTTTTTTAATGTCCTTTTTCAATGCGAGGCGAATAGCATTTTTTTGGAAGAAATTAACATTACTAACATTATTTAAAAGCTGTTTTGCGTAATTAATAGCCCTGATATCAAAGTCACAGCAATCAAAGATTACCTTTGAAAAAAGTTTCTCGGAATCTGTCTCTAACAGCTCCTTGATTCCTCTTGCTGAACCAGAACCTAAATTCATTATGCGGATATTTTGTTTTCTGTGTTTTTTTACAAAATCAAAAATAATTCTTTTGAAATCCTCTTTCCGATTCCTTACTGCAACCGAGATTGCCGACATCTGGAAATAATTGTCAAAAAGACGCTCAAAGCCAACTGTAGAAGGGTTGTTTTGATAAATATCATCAAGGATTTTAAAATCGCCTGCATAACCAAAGGGTTTATCTAGACTCCAATTGATGTAAGCTCCTCTCGCAAAGATTTTTCTAATTCTGTTAACAAAAAGTCGTTTAAGTTTATAAACTTTATTCTTATGACCAGCGGCTAAGTTAACTCTTTCAAAATTCATAATAGTGCGGAAGACAAGGTTAACTTTTGCATTAAATTCATTCTGAAATTTCCCCCACTCTTCTGGTTTTTTAGATAGATATAATTCAATTTCTCGAGCTCTTTTTTTATAAAGTTTTATTCTGGCTCTAAGGGGAATCTCTATTGAATCTATCGTCAAAGCATTTTTCATCTATTTCAAAATCTCCTCTTATTTTTCACTTCCTATAAAATAAACCCAAAATCTATCTCCGATTTCTCCTCTTTACTTTCTAAATTTTTTTCGTTTTTGTCCATTTATAATTCAATCTAATTTTCTAATCCTGACCTGCCTCTCGGTTAAGACGACAAAATGTCTTTTTAGTTTATCGCTGTATTCCTTCAGAAGTTTATTAAATAAAACTATTTTATCGGAAGTATTTTCAGAAAATAGACGAATCAAAACTATCCCCTGGCTTATTTTTCTTTGTAGAAAAATAAGCTCTCCAAAATCTTTGTCATTGGTTAAAAGAATACGGTCTTCTTGATTTGCTAAATATAAAACTTCTTCATCGCTAATAGATTTATGCTGCTCACAAACATATAAAACATCAAACCCTTTACCCCGTAAAAAATCAACCAATGGTTTTTCAATATTCTCATCGGCTAAAAACTTCATACTCCAACCTCTGTTAGAAGATAAGTTTCCTCTGTGCCAATTCTTTCCCCTGCATATAAAAGAGCCGCCTGAATATCCTTTTGTTCAAGTTGAGGATAATCTTTGAGAATCTCTTTAACTGAAATATTTTGAGAGAGTTTCTTCAAGATAATTTCCACTGGAATACGCGTGCCTTTTATTACGGGCTTTCCTAGCATTACTTTGGAATTAATTTCTATTTTTTCCAATAATGGCTCTAAATTATTTTTCATCTTTTTCATTACCTCCTTTCCTTCCTCCCGCCTAAGGCGGGAGAGCCTGCGAGAGTGAGCAAAGCGAACGGACGCAGGATAAAGGTTTTGTTTGATTAATGTTTGATTAAGGGTAGCCCTCAATCAAGTTCTATTCCATAATTATAAACCCAAAATTTATCTCCAATTTCTCCTCTTTCCCCTCTAAATTTTTCTCATTTTTGTCCATCTTAATCACTCTGCGATTTCTTCAATTCTTTTTTTATGCAGCGCAGCATCCCGTGAAGTCCTTTATAAGCTTTTCTTTTTAAAATATGACCAACAAACCTTTCCAAATTGGGAATACCCCAATCAAAATCAGCGCTCAAGGTGATCTTTGCTCCCTTATGAACCTGTTCTATTTTCCATTCCCCGCAACAGGAATCATAGTCGCTTTTCAGCATCTTAAAACTAATTTTTTTCTGGGCATCGTCAAAAATATCTTCTTCTGTCCAATGCAAAGGAGCACCATCAAGTTCAGCATCCCATTCAGTAATCATCTTGTTGTTTTCGGTTTTAGTAATCTTTGATTGCTTAATATCGCGCATAAACTCAGAAAATCTTCCCATTTGTTTGATTAGCTCATAAACAGTCTGCGGGTCTTGATTAACAATAATAGAAGAGGTTATAAAAGGCATATCTAAAAAATAGATATCCGCACTCTCGCGGACAAGGTGCTATTGCAATTCATTTTGCTTCCTTACCATTGGATAAAATAGCATAAAAACAACAAAAAGTCAAAGAAAATATTTTCTGTATCGAGAAAATAAATAAAAACTCTTTGCGGCTGAGATTTGGGATTATTTGAAGACTATTTTAGTAATTTAGATGGAAGGCTTGTTTGGCGGGTAGTAAGCATAATATTCGCTTCATCCTAAAATTTCTGCGTCCAAAATGCTCTTACTAAATGCTGGGTATCTAAAACAGCGTGAGTAAAAGGAATATAATTGGCGTTTGCATATATTCCTAAATCGCCATATTGCAGGGTTAAGCAGGAATCGGGGTCTAATTTGTAATTCAGTTCTCCATAGAAATTATGATGCTCTTCTATATCTTTTATTTTGCCTTTGCTGTCCACATATTGATTCAGATTAGCCAACTGACTATAGCGATATATCAATGTGGCAATCAACTTTGGGATAGGTTCATATTTTATCTCCACACCATCATAGCTTAATTCATCATAGTAATAGTCATCAGCAATTCTATTGGCAAAGTCAAATTCATTGGTGGTGTGGTCAAAAGTGAAACTCAGTTCCGGAAACATCTGATAAATAATCCTGCCTTTATAAATATTGTAATAAGGATAGGGCGGGTCAGGATTTACATTATAGGGAGATTTTCCTAACCAAGTATAGATATTATCAGGGAATTCAGGATATTCATTGGTGTGGGTACAAATAGTTTCGGCGGCAAGCCAACCAGTGAATTTATATCTTAATCCCCCGGCTATTCTCTCTGTAGAAATCTTTCTCTGTTGATTATCTTCGGGTTTATCGCTATAAACATACATTAACTTTGATTTGAAATTGCTCGATATATCATATTCTAATTCTCCGCGGTAAATTCCTTCAACAAATTTACTGCTGGAAACCCTATGAGCATTTCGGTAATTGAATAATGGCCTTAATCTGCTATTAAAAAGTTTTGATTTTAAGGTAAAGTTATAGACCTTGCGATTCACATCTGCGCTATCGCCCAAACGCACTGCCTCATCTTCAAAAGAACGGGGGAAAAAGGATAAATACCTCCCCCAAGCCCTATCATCGCGGGTATAGGCATAACTTGCCAAAGGAGCGTAAAAATTTTCTCCTATTTGGGTATAAGACAAATCAACATCTAAAGGAATATCTTGATAATAATTGGGAAACAGGGTAGGAATTTTGACGGCAAATTCTGTTTTGTAAGCCTCATCATCTTTTTCTTCCTTGCGGGCGGATGTCAACAGATTTTCTTTTTTTCGGCTATGGGCAATTTCACTCCGAAGAGCAATATTTTTAGAAAGTTCGCATTGTAGGTCTACGCCTCCCGCCCAAACAGTAGCGTCTTTATTTTTATCACTATAACCAATCCGCCCGGTCTGAGTAGTGCCCAATTGCCATTTCTCCGAAAGTTTATACTTTAACCTTATCGCCATTGGCAAAGCGTTTAATTCTGAATAATTATCCCAAACATCTAAAGGGGCGGCAGCTGTTGCTTGCAAATAAAGATTGCTATGTCCTGAATTACTAAAACTAATTCCCCGCAATCTCCTCAACCATTGGTGCCCGCTGTCTTCTGCATACCAGTCCTTTTTCCACTCTCCATCCTCCCAGCCAACAGCGGAAGCAGTATAATGGACCCCTGCTTGCCAATAGTCCAACCAAGGGCTGGGTTCCCAATAGATATGGTGATTAGATAAACCTAATGGGTCATCAGAAGTTAATGCTTCCTCCTGTCCGCCGAAAGGAAAAACCCTCATTTCCCACTCATCGCTTTTATACTCTGCCCATAGATTGCGGATGGGCTTGAATTCATCTGAAACTTTATAGTCAGAAATAGTACCGAAAGAATCTGTCCAACCCTGCTGAAGTTCATCGTTCCATGCCGCTGAAACAGAGATAGAAACTATTTTTCCATCTTTTATTCTAATTTCGGGAATATCTATTACATTTCCTTTATAAGTTCGGACTGTCTGGGGAATGGTAGTGTCTAAATTACTCCAGTATTTTAACTGAATATCGGCATAATCGCTTTTAGCGCTATTGTAAATTCTAAACCTCTGCGTTTTGCCCCTAAATGACCAAGGGTCAACAACCAACTTCAGCCCCAAATTCCAATTTTCCGGAACGGATGCCTTAACATTTAG
>DAOWIN010000037.1 GCA_030640885.1 Candidatus Omnitrophota bacterium | reverse complement strand
TTAGCCTTCATCTCCACAGCCAATTCAGGAATTATGAGCGCTTCTCGTTATCCCTTAGGGATGAGCAGAGACAAACTTTTATCTTCCATTTTTCAAAAAATAAGTTCCAAATTTAAAGCACCCTATATTTCTATTCTTTTTACCGGTTTTTTTATGCTGTTTGCAATTTCATTTCTAAAGCTGGAATTATTGGTAAAGATTGCCTCGAGTATTTTAATTTTGCTGTATATCTTTGCCAATCTAACCCTGATTTTGTTTAGAGAAAGTAAAATCTTGAGTTACCGGCCAAAATTCCGTTCCCCTTTTTATCCTTACCTGCAAATTTTAGGAATATTGGGGGGTGGATTTCTCTTGATTGAGATGGGAACATTTATAGTTTTTTTGACCACGGTTTTTTTGCTATTGGCATTTATTTGGTATAAAGTCTATGTGCAGAAAAGAGCAAGCACAGATTCTGCTCTTATATATGTTTTGGAAAGATTAGTATCTAAGGATAAAGAATTAACCTCTGATAGTCTTCTTAGTGAGTTAAAAGATATTGTTATTGAGCGGGATGAGGTTGTAGAAGACAGATTTCATAAACTGATTGAACAAAGCAAGGTTTTGGATATAGAAAAACCCTTAAAAGCCGAAGACTTCTTTAAAGAAATTTCCGTTTTTTTGAGCAAAGATGTTCACGCACAATCTCAAGACTTATTTAAAAAATTTTCAGAAAGAGAAAAGGAATCTACTACTGTGATAAGAGATGGTTTGGCCATTCCGCATATTATTATTGAAGGAAAGAATATTTTCAAGATTGTTTTGGTTAGAGCAAAGGCAGGGGTTATTTTTCCTGAGGACAAATTGGCTCATATTATATTTGTCCTTGTGGCTTCGCAGGATGAACGAAATCTGCACTTAAAGGTTTTAGCCGCTATCGCCCAGATTACCCAAAGTGCTGAATTTGATAAAAAGTGGCTTACGGCGAGCAATGAAGAAGAGTTAAAGAATATTATCCTTTTAGCCGAAAGAAGAAGGGGGTAAATGTTTTCAAAATCTATTCAAATAATGGGGATTCTTAATGTTACCCCGGATTCCTTTTATGACGGGGGGAAGTATTATAAAAAAGAATTAGCAGTTAGACAGGGTTTGCGATTGGCAAACGAAGGGGCGGATATTATTGATATTGGCGGGGAGTCCTCGCGTCCGGGGGCAAAACCGATATCAATAAAAGAAGAAATAAGGCGGGTAATCCCGGTAATTGAAGGGATAAGAAAAAAAAGCGAAACCACTATTTCTATTGATACCTATAAAAGCAAAGTTGCCGAAGAGGCCATGAGATCCGGAGCTAACATTGTTAATGA
Source organism: Candidatus Omnitrophota bacterium (assembly GCA_030640885.1). Classification (GTDB taxonomy): domain Bacteria; phylum Omnitrophota; class 4484-213; order 4484-213; family 4484-213; genus DAOWIN01. Next base: position 3,346 of record DAOWIN010000037.1, on the reverse strand, counting down.
TATCTCAGCTTTAAGGGCGGATAAAAAAATGGCAGAAACGGTTCAAAAATATAACGCTTCGATAGTTTTAATGCATATGCAAGGAACGCCGCAAAATATGCAGAAGAATCCTTCTTATAAGGATGTTATTGCCGAGATTTGCAATTTTCTGAGAGGACGGATAAACTTTGCTGAAGAACAGGGAATTAAAGCAAAGAAAATTATTATTGACCCGGGCATTGGGTTTGGCAAGACAGTAGAGCATAATCTTTTAATCATTAAACATCTTAAAAAATTTAAACTTCTCAAAAAGCCCATTTTGATTGGTGTTTCATGCAAATCGTTTATTGGCAAAATTCTAAATTTGCCCGAAGAGGAAAGATTGGAAGGAACATTAGCCGCAATTTGCATTTCCGTTATGAACGGGGCGAATATTTTGCGGGTGCATAATGTTAAAGAGACAAAAAGAGCAGTGGAGGTTGTAGAGGCAATTCTTTATCACTGATGTCACTGATAATCAATGTAATCAGTGTTTTATGTATTTTCCTTACCAAAAAAATTTCCCTCTTGCTGAGATTTTAGATTGGCTAAAAAGAGAAAAAGTATTTGTTTTTTTAGAAACAACCCGCGCAGATACTCAAAATCGCTTTTCCTATATTTTTACTAACCCTGTGGATATTATCAGTTGCTGCAGACCCAGTGAGATAAAAGAGGTCTTTGAGCAGATAGAAGGTTATTCAAAGAACGATTATTATGCCGCCGGTTTTTTTTCTTACGAAATGGGCTATGCTTTTGAAAATTTATATAAAACAAAAAAATCTTACAAGTTTCCTTTACTTTGGCTGGGAATTTTTAAGTCGGTAATTGTTTTTGACCATCATCTAAATAAATTTTTAGATAATAATTACCCGCCTTTAAAAAAAACCAAACAGCAATCCAAATATCAAATAAACAATTTAAAATTGAATGTTTCCCAGAAATCCTATCTTAACTCTATTAAGAAAATCAAAGAATTAATTCGGCAAGGCGACACCTACGAGGTGAACTATACAATGAAATATAAATTTGATTTCAAAGGTTCACCTTATCAGTTATATCGCGATTTGCGTAATAGACAGTCAGTATCTTATAGCGCTTTTATAAAAACAGAGGATTTCAAGATTCTTTCCTTTTCGCCAGAGCTGTTTTTTAGAAAAAAAGAGCGGAATATTCAAACCCGGCCGATGAAAGGGACCATTGGGCGAGGGAGAAATTTAAGAGAGGATGCTTTAAATAAAAATAGATTAAAACAGGACGAAAAGAATAGAGCCGAGAATCTAATGATTGTAGATTTGTTCAGAAATGATTTAGGAAGAGTCTCGGAAACAAACAGTGTGAAGACAAAGGATATATTCTGCGTAGAGAAATACGAAACCCTTTTCCAAATGACCTCAACAATAAAAAGCGTTTTAAAAAAGGATACAGGACTCTATGAATTATTTAAAACGGTGTTTCCCTCTGGTTCAATAAGCGGTGCCCCTAAAATTCGCACAATGCAGATTATAAAAGAAATCGAGAAAGAGGAGCGGATGGTTTATACCGGGGCAATCGGTTTGTTTAAGCCAGATGCAGAAGCAGTGTTTAATATAGCTATTCGCAGCATTCTGTTACGGGAGGAGAAAGGGGAGATGGGTGTGGGTGGTGGAATTGTTTATGATTCTGAACCGCAGAAAGAATATGAGGAGTGTAAGTTAAAAGCCAATTTTTTGACCAAACCGCAAAAAGAGTTTCAGTTGATTGAAACAATGTTTTGGTCGAGAAATTTTTTTCTTTTAGGTTCTCATCTAAAACGCTTAAAAGAATCAGCAGAATATTTTGATTTTTGCTATAATGAAAACCATGTCCAAAAAACTCTTATGCAGATAAAAAAGAAATTTAAGCCGAATTTTTCTTACAGAGTTCGTTTATTGCTTTTTAAGAACGGCGATGTTTCTATAACCTATCGCCGTCAAAAAAAGAAGAGTGCTTTATGGCAAACTGTCGCTGTTTCTAAACGAAAGACAAATTCTAAAGATGTTTTTTTATACCACAAAACTACTCAGCGTCAGCTATATGATAGCGAGTATAAAAAATATAAAAAATTGGGCTATTATGATGTTCTTTTTAGAAACGAGAAAAATGAAATTACCGAAGGAGCAATCTCTAACATTTTTATCAAAACAAAAGGGAAATACTATACCCCTTTGCTCAGCTGTGGACTTTTGAACGGAATTTATCGAAAGTCTTTTTTGAATAAAAAAAAAGATGTTCAAGAAAAGGTATTGACTTTAGGAGATATTCGAAATGCTGAGGTAATATATCTAACTAATTCGGTGAGAAAAATAGTGAAAGTTGAATGCAAAATTTAGAGAAAATTAAACAAACTTTTGTGCAGGAACCAAGATTGATAGAAATTGAAGATAGCCAAAGGATTATCTTTGTTGGCGATACGCACGGGGATTTAGAGGCATCGCAGAAGGTTGTCCGAGATTATTTGAAATTAGGCAATGTGCTGATTTTTTTAGGGGATTATGTTGACCGCGGATATTTTTCGCGGGAGAATTTAGATTTTTTATTAAAGACCAAAATTGAGAATTCTTTGCAAGTTTATCTTTTGCAGGGAAATCACGAAGGACATCGCATATTGGAGCTTTCCCCGGCTAATTTTTGGGAAGGGTTAGACAGCGTGTTATACAATCTTTACGCCTCCATAGTAGAAAGTTTTCCTTTAGTAGCAGTAACTAAAGATATTATTGCTTTGCATGGAGCTTTGCCTGATGTCCAAAATTTAACAGAGATAGATCAGATAGAATTGGGAAATGAGAAGTGGAAGCAGATAACATGGGGTGATTTTGCTGAGCAGAAAGGAGAGCAATTGGCCTTTATCTCTGCAGGCAGACCCTTATTCGGCCGCGATTGGTTTTTAAAGATAATGCACAGATTGAACAAAAAAATTTTGATAAGGTCGCATCAACCCCGCGCCCCACAATTTATGTTTGATAATAGATGCCTGACGATTTTTAGCTCGTCGGTCTATGGCCGGGAAAGGACAATCGCCATTGCTGATTTAAGTAAGCCAATAAGGAATATTCGGGATTTAGAGATTAGAGTAATTTAGCAAATAAAGCTTCAATTTTTATTTACAAAAAGATACTTTGAAAGCTTTGACAAATTTTGGTTTTTACTGGAGCTATTGGACATATAAAGCAATTTGTAATAAAATATATCCGGATGGTATTTATCAATATTTTAAAAAGTACTAATGCCATTGATAATTCATCAGTGTCATCAGTGATAATATGGAAAACAAACTTATTGTTAGTTTAGATGTTCCAAATTTAAAGATAGC
>DAOWIN010000094.1 GCA_030640885.1 Candidatus Omnitrophota bacterium | reverse complement strand
TTGGAAAAACTTTATTGGCAAGGATATTGTCAGAATTTATGTTTGGCCAGGAAGAGGCAATGGTTCAGATTGATATGTCCGAGTATATGGAAAAGTTTAATGTTTCTCGTTTAATAGGAGCTCCTCCCGGTTATGTAGGCTATGAAGAAGGAGGTCAGCTAACCGAGAAAGTCCGCCGAAAGCCTTATTCAGTGGTTCTATTGGATGAGATTGAAAAGGCTCATCCCGATGTTTTTAACCTTTTACTTCAGATTTTGGAAGATGGCAGTCTTACCGACAGCTTTGGCAGAAAGGTAAATTTTAGAAATGTAATTTTAATAATGACTTCTAATATAGGTACAGAGATGCTGAAGAAAAAAGGGGTTATCGGTTTCTCCTCTTCGGAAGAAGAGGCTTCTTATGAAGCAATGAAAAAAAAGGTTTTAAACTCAACTAAAAAGGTATTCAGGCCGGAGTTTTTAAACCGCATTGATGAGACAATTGTTTTCCATTCTTTAAGTAAGGAGAATTTGAAAAAGATTGTAGATTTGCAAATAAATGAGGTCAGAGAAAGACTTTCCGAAAAGCAGATAGATATAAAGATCAGTTCTGCGGCTAAAGAATTTTTGATTGAAAAAGGATATAATTCAGCTTTAGGGGCAAGGCCTCTGCGTCGGACTATCCAAAGACATTTGGAAGATCCCTTGGCAGAGGAGTTATTAGCCGGAAACTTTAAAACCAAAAAGACGATAAAAATTTCTGTGAAGAACGGAAGGTTAGTGTTCGGGTAAAAAATGTCACCAGTTGCCAAGTCACCAGTCCCCAGTTTTTATTTACTTGTGACTTTATGACTTGTGACTTTAGCATGAAATCGTATTTGTCTGATTTAAAAAATGGTTTTGTTTCTATTGTAGAATATATTGGAGGGCTAACCCTTCTTTTATTTAGAACAATATTTTGTCTTTTCACTCCTCCTTTCAAAAAAAGGTCGGTTATTAAACAGACAAACAAAATCGGAGCAGACGCGGTTCCCGTTGTTTTCTTGATTGCTGGATTTACAGGAGTGGTTTTGGCTTTGCAAATGGCTTATCTAATGCGTAAGATTAGTTCGGAGATTTATATTGCTTCTTTAGTGTCTGTATCAATGGCGCGCGAATTGGGACCAGTGTTCACCGGTTTGGTGGTTGCCGGTAGAACAGGAGCGGCAATTACTGCCGAAATTGACACAATGAAGGTTACTGAGCAGATTGACGCTTTGCAGACCTTAGCTGTTAATCCAGTCAAATACTTAGTTGTCCCGCGTTTTTTGGCAAGTCTTTTAGTTGTGCCTTTGCTTACTGTCTATGCTAATTTTATAGGAATATTAGGGAGCAGTTTGGTAGGAATTTACAAATTGGGGATTGGTCGCAATATGTATTTTAGGATGGCTTTTAAGTCAATGCTATATAAGGATTTTTTTACCGGTTTGATCAAGGCGTTTATATTTGCAGGAATAATTTCGTTAGTTGCTTGTTATGAAGGATTTCGCACTAAGGGAGGTGCCGAAGGGGTAGGAAAAGCAACTACCGCTTCTGTGGTTATTTCGTTTATTCTAATTATAGTTGCTGATTGTTTATTTACGGCAATATTCTATTTTTTGTTTCCCTGAATGCAAATAGCCGAATTAGTGAAAATCAACGTTTTATGATTAAAATAAAAAATCTATCCAAGTCATTTGGCAGACAGGTTGTTTTAGACAATTTAGATTTGAGTGTTCACAAAGGTGAAACAATGGTGATTATTGGACAGAGCGGGTGTGGGAAGAGCGTTTTATTAAAAAGCATTGCTCGAATTCTTGCCCCTGATAGCGGAGGAATTTTTATAGATGGAAAGAATATTCTCAATTTAGATAAAAAAAAATTGAAAGCCCTGCGGATGAAAATTGGCGTGCTTTTTCAGGGTGGGGCTTTGTTTGATTCACTTACAATAGGAGAAAATATAGGTTTTTTACTTTTAGAACATAGCAAGAAGAGCCGCCGCGAGATTTTTGAATTTGTGCGGGAGAAATTAGCAATGGTTGGTTTAAGGGGCATAGAGGATTTGAGACCGGCTCAACTTAGCGGGGGGATG
>DAOWIN010000049.1 GCA_030640885.1 Candidatus Omnitrophota bacterium | reverse complement strand
TCCTTTCTTTATCCTGCGGGGGTAATTATTTTAGGTGTCCTTTTCCTTTTTATCTCACTTTATTTTATTGTGCGCTATATGCGGCTTCTCACTCTAAAAAGGGCAGAGCGGGTTATCGACCGTTATCTATTTGGCCGTCCTTGGAAAAGTTTTGGATTTGGGTTCAGCTTAACTGCCGCTGTTCAAAGCAGTTCAGTAACTACCTCTTTAGTGGTTCCTTTGGTGGGAGCGCGTATCCTCACCGTAGAGAAAATATTCCCTTATGTTTTGGGGGCAAATTTAGGGACAACTGTAACAGCAATTCTCGCTTCTTTTATTATAGCCACCCCCGCTGCTATAACCATTGCTTTTTGCCATTTGCTTTTTAATCTTTCGGGAATTTTGATTCTTTATCCTTTTAGGAGAATACCGATTGCGATGTCTAAAATGCTTGCTCAAATAGTAACTAATCGCCGCTGGTTTGCTTTGTTTTATATAGCTGTAATTTTCTTTATTATTCCTGTAATTTTAATATTTTTGTGGAGGTGATGAAAGATGTTTGAAAGGCTTTTTAAGGGAAGGGATTATTTGCTGGATAAGGTATTAGAGGGTGTGGAAAAGATGTTTATTGAGGTGGAAGAGATGTTTTCTTTTGCTCTAAGTGTGCTTTTTAGCCATCAAGATGAAACTATGGACATCTATAAAAAAGATCAGACAATTAACCGATGGCAAATAGATATAAAAAGGGAATTGATAGAGCATCTTGTTTTATCCCCGGAAAAGGATGCTATCGCCGCTTTAATTTTTACTACTTTGGTTAACGATATTGAGCGAATTGGGGATTATACAAAAAATATTATAGAATTAGCTCGTCTTTATCCCGAAGAAATCAAAGAGGATGAAAGGGTTAAGCAATTAAAAGAGGATGGAAAAGAGATTTTAGCCCTTTTTTCTTCTACCAAGAGGGCTTTTAAAGAAAACGATATAGCAAAAGCAAAAGAGATTATGGGAATACACACCCATATAGCAAAAAGATGCGATAAGATTATTGAAGAACTGGTGCTGGAAAAGAATATATCCTCTCGTGAAGCAATATTTTATGCTTTAGTCAGCCGCTATTTTAAACGGGTAAGCGCACATTTAAAAAATGTTGCCTCGGGCATAGTTAATCCATTTCATCGCATTGGTTATAAGCCGAAGGAGTAAACCAATAGGCAAGGAAGATTGAAAGATAAGAAACAGGAATTAGGAGTTAGGAGAGAGGAGTTAGGGGAAGAAAGAAGTAGGCAGTAGGCAAAAAGAAAGATAGCCAGATTATAGAAACTCGTTTGTCGTTGGTGAAGCTGGTATCGAAACTGGAAGCTTGGTGTGGAAGCTGGACATTGAATTGGGCTTAAACGAAAAAATCGAGCATCGAGTTTCTACAGCAAGCATCGATACGAGTATCGACAACCTTAAACGATATGTTATGAGTTTCACGAAACTAAAGATATAGAGGTTCGTTTGTCGTTGTGGAAGATGGACTGTGTAATCAGGCTATAATAAAGTTATAGCAAGGAGGCACAAAATGGAAGAAAAAGAAATGGAGAAGAAACAGGAATTAGGAGAGAAGAAACAGGAATTAGGAGTTAGGAGAGAGGAATTAGGGGAAAAGAAACAGGAGTTAGGAGATAGGGGGAAGGAATTAGGTAAAAGAGAAGAAAAAGAAGGAAGTGAAAAACAGATAAGGGGGGGGGGCAGAGAAGCAAGGAGAAGGAATACCTAAGAAAAAGAAGAAATGGGTGAAGCCGACAATTACCAGAGTGAAGTTGAATCCCGAGATGGCCGTGATGGGGACGTGTAGTACGAGTGCAAGCAATATGGGCGATAACTTGCCAGACTTTTGCGCGGCCGCGGTAGGGGCAAATTGCCGCCAGGCGGAAGAGGCGTTATCAGAAGACGCTGGTTGTGACAGTGATGCATCCTCCTAACCCAAGCCCAGCAATTTGTCGGAGTTTCGCTCCGACAGAGAAGATAAGAAGTGAGGGAGGTGAGACCTCCCTCACTTCTTATCCCATTAGAAAAAGAATTTGATGTACCCACTTGCACTCCATTTCTAACATACTTTGCTTGCACTTTGTTCGTGCAAGTAGGCAGTGCAAGTGAAATTAGTGATTATGCAAGAAAGATTGGCAAAATTAAATAAAATTAGGGAGATGGGCGTTGAGCCTTACGGAAATAAGTTTGTCCGCAGCCACAATTTCAAACAGTTGCTTGAAGATTTTAAGGAGAATAAAGAGGTGAGAGTCAGCGGTAGAATTATGGCTCTGCGCGGGCATGGCAAAGCCGGATTTTTAGATATTCAGGATATAAACGATAGGATGCAGGTATATGTAAAAAAGGATAATTTGAGCGAGGACAATTTTCTGTTATTTAAAAATCTGGATATTGGCGATATTATTGGTTTAGAAGGAAGTTTGTTTATTACCCGCAAAGAAGAAAAAAGTATCAAGGCAGCCAATCTTTTTTTATTAAGCAAAAGCTTAAAACCTCTGCCGGAAAAATGGCACGGCTTGAAAGATACTGAAATTCGCTACCGCCGCCGTTGTCTGGATTTAATTACCAATTCATCGGCAAAAAGGGTGTTTTTGACCCGAAGCAAAATAATTAACCAGATTCGGGAATTCTTAAAACAGCGGGAATTTATAGAGGTAGAAACGCCAATGCTACAGAGTTTAGCCGGCGGGGCGAAAGCAAAACCGTTTGTTACGCATTACAACTCTCTAAATTGCGATGTTTATTTACGCATTGCCCCTGAGCTTTATCTAAAAAGATTATTAGTAGGAGGATTGGAAAAAATTTATGAACTAAATCGCAGTTTTCGCAACGAAGGGATATCTGCGGTACATAATCCTGAATTTACAATGTTAGAGGTCTATGAATCCTATGCCGATTACAAAGATATGATGCGTCTCAGCGAGGAGTTAATTATTGATTTAGCTAATCGCATATATAATAGCGAGAATGTTGAATGGAGGGGTAAGCAGATTAGCCTGAAGCCGCCTTGGGCGAGAGTGCCTTTTTATGATACCCTAAAAAAAGAGACCGGGATTGATTTCCAAGATAAGAATTTGGATTTCAAAAAAGCGGCTATGAAATTAGGGGTAGTTCTAAATGAAGATTTATCCCCTTCTGATATTTTAAACAACATCTTTGATAAATTTGTTCAGCCCAAGCTGATTGAACCCACTTTTGTAACTGATTATCCTACCTTTCTTTGCCCGCTTGCCAGAGCAAAGAAAGATATGCCCCAGATTAGCGAGCGTTTTGAGGTTTTTGTTGGCGGGCAGGAGCTGGCAAACGGCTATTCCGAACTCAATGATCCCCTTGAACAGCGGAGGAGATTTGAAGAACAGGGTGGTGAAATTGACGAAGATTTTTTAGCGGCTTTGGAGCAGGGAATGCCCCCGGCCGGCGGATTAGGCATTGGCATTGACCGTTTGATAATGCTGTTAACAAATAAGAATTCCATCCGCGAGGTACTGCTGTTCCCGCAACTTAAACCACTCAAAGGTTAACCAGTTTCCCAGTCCCCCAGTTTCCCAGTCAGTGCTGGGCGGCTGGCGGCCTTTTAAAATATGTTTTATCCCCTTTCCATTGCCTTAAGGTATTTATTTACTAAGCAAAAAGAGCGATTTATTTCATTGTCCTCTTTTGCTTCCATATTAGGTATAGCCGTAGGGGTAGCGGCTTTAATTGTAGTGTTGGGGGTAATGAATGGTTTTGATAAAGAATTGCAGACAAAGATGCTGGGGGCTAATCCGCCGATAACCATTAAGATTTCCCCTGCCGCAAACAGTTCCCTGCTTATCCAGAACTTGGAGGAAATAAAGGGTATTTCAGCCATTGCCCCCTTTGTCTATGGACAAGCCTTAATCAAGGGAAAAAGCGCAACCCAAGGGGTTGTTTTGCACGGGGTTGACCTTGCCAAACAAACAAAGGTAAGTAAAATTGGGGATTATATACACTTCGCGCCATACACTTCGCGCCATACATTATCGAAAGAGACAAAATCTCCTCCAATAATTTTGGGCAAGGAATTGAAAAAAAGTTTAGGAGTTAATCTTGGGGAGGAAGTATCTCTTATTTCCCCAGCCGACCGCCGCAAGCATAGGTTTAAGGTAAATGGAATATTTGATTGCGGGATGTACGATTACGATGCCAACTTTGCCTTTATTGGCTTGCAGGAGGCACAGAATTTCTTTGGTTTTGCTCAGCCCAGTGGCGTAGGAGTGAAGCCAATGTTGGGAAAAGATATTTGGAAGGTAAAAAAAGAAATACAAGAAAAAATAGGGTTTCTTTACCCGGTGCATACATGGATGGATTTGAATAAAAATTTTTTGAGTGCCTTACGATTAGAAAAGAAAGTAATGTTTATTATCTTAGCCCTGATTATTGTAGTTGCCTGTTTTAATATTACCAGCAGTTTGACGATGAATGTTTTGGAGAAAACCAAGGATATTGGGATTTTGAAGGCGATTGGGGTAAGCCCTAATAAAATAAGGGCTATTTTTGTTCTGCAAGGATTAATCATTGGATTTTTGGGAACAGGATTGGGCTTGTTATTGGGCTTGGGTTTGGGTTATCTATTAGAGCGTTATCAATTTGTCAAATTGCCTCAGGATATTTATTATTTGGATAAAATACCGCTAAATATTCAAAGCGGAGATGTTTGCTCAATTCTGTTTTTTGCTTTTTTGATTACTATTTTATCCACCCTTTACCCGGCGCGGCAAGCGGCAAGATTAAATCCTGTGGAAGCACTGCGTTATGAATAAAATTAAACTGCGGGCAGTAAATTTATCCAAAAGATATAAGAATGGCAAAAAGGAAGTCTACGCTTTAAGCAAGCTCAATTTAGAAATAGATAGAGGAGAGTTTTTGGCAATTGTTGGGCCCTCGGGGGCAGGAAAGTCTACCCTTTTGCATCTTTTGGGAACATTAGACTGTCCGAGCAATGGAGAATTATTTTTGGATAATATGAATATTGCCCGCCTTAATCCTTCTCAAAGGGCTGAGATCAGAAATAGAGAAATCGGGTTTGTTTTTCAATTTTATCATCTTTTGCCTGAGTTTACCACTTTGGAAAATGTGATGATGCCGGGGAAAATCAGAGGACAGAAGACAGAAGACAGAGGACGGAAAATAAAGCAAAGAGCAGAGAATCTATTGGAAAGATTAGGATTAGAAAACAGAATGAGTCATCGTCCTTCAGAGTTGTCTGGTGGGGAACAACAAAGAGTAGCCATTGCGCGAGCGATGATAAATGATCCACAAATTCTGCTTTGTGATGAACCTACGGGCAATTTAGATTCTCAAAATGGCGAAAGGATTATAAATATTCTTGAAAAGTTAAAGGGAAAAGAAAAAACATTGATTATTGTTAGTCATGAACATAACATTGTCCAAAAGGCAGATAGAATTTTGGAGATGCGTGATGGGAGGGTTAAATGAAAGTTTATATTGATGGCAAATTTTTTGCCAAAGAGGAAGCGAAAATTTCCGTATTTGATCATGGTTTGCTTTATGGAGATGGGGTTTTTGAGGGGATTAGGTGTTATAAAAGGGTAGTGTTTAAACTAAAAGAGCATATTGTCCGTTTATTTGAATCTGCCCATAGTTTGATGCTTTCTATTCCTTTAAACAAGGAACAAATGATAAAAGCGGTGGTGGAAACGATTAAAATAAACAATATGAG
>DAOWIN010000064.1 GCA_030640885.1 Candidatus Omnitrophota bacterium | reverse complement strand
TTATAAAAGGGTAGTGTTTAAACTAAAAGAGCATATTGTCCGTTTATTTGAATCTGCCCATAGTTTGATGCTTTCTATTCCTTTAAACAAGGAACAAATGATAAAAGCGGTGGTGGAAACGATTAAAATAAACAATATGAGCGATGCTTATGTGCGGGTTGTAATTACGCGGGGAGAAGGGGATTTGGGCTTAAATCCAAACAAGTGTAAGCAACCCAGTGTGATAATTATCGCCGACAAAATAGTATTTTATCCGCAAGAAGTTTATAAAAAGGGTTTGGAAATAATTACTGTACCTACGGTACGCAATCTGCCCGAGGCGCTTAATCCTCAGATTAAGTCTCTAAACTATCTAAATAACATTTTGGCTAAAATAGAGGCAAACAATGCCGGCTATGAGGAAGCGATAATGTTAGATTCAATGGGGTATGTTGCCGAGTGCACCGGGGATAATATTTTTTTGGTAAAGAACAGCGAATTGTACACCCCCCCCCAATGCATGGGAAGTCTGCGTGGAATTACACGGGATACGGTTTTGGAATTAGCCGGTAAAATGGACATTTCTGTTCATGAGCATGTTCTTACCCGTCATGAGGTGTATATTTCTGATGAGGTATTTCTAACCGGCACTGCGGCTGAGATAGCGCCGGTGGCAAAGGTGGATGGACGAGTTATTGGCGATGGCAATCCGGGGAAAATTACTTTGAGGTTGATTGAGGAATTTAGAAAGATTGTTTGCAAGGAGGGGGTATTAGTTGATTAGTTGATAAAATGATAAAATAATAAGTTGATAAGAAGAGAAGATGGTAGGAATTCTTGAGGTCTTACTTATTAACTTATAAACTGAATTATGCTAAAAATTGGTAATGTAATTTTAGGCAAACAGCCAAAGATAGTTTTAACAATTGGAGAAATTAAATCTAATCTTTTGAACTTTTCTTTGCTGAAAAAGGCGGATATTCTGGAATTGCGAATAGATTGTTTTAAGAATATAGAAAAAGAGAATATCGTCCATTTTGTTTCAGCTGTAAAGAAAAAAGGGTTGCCGATTATTGCCACTGTAAGAAGCAAAAAAGAGGGCGGGCAAAGAAATATATCCGCAAACAGCCGTTTAAAAATTTTCAAGATTATTGCGCCTATAGTGGAGGCAGTTGATATTGAAATGAATTCTTCCATTCTGGACGAGGTTGTAAAAGAAGCAAAGGCAAACAAAAAGAGAGTTATTTTATCTTACCATAATTTTAAGCAGACGCCTGCGAATAGCAAATTAGAAGAAATTGTCAGGAAGGGGAGAAAGGCGGGGGGCGAGATAATCAAGATTGCCACCTTTGCCGAAAATAAAAACGATGTTTTACGGCTTTTGAACATTGCCTTTAAGCACAGAGAAAAAAACATAGTTGCGATTTCTCTGGGAGAAAAGGGAGTAATCTCGCGTCTTCTTTTCCCCTTTTTCGGTTCTCTTTGGACTTATACATACTTGGATAAACCGTTTGCCCCGGGGCAGATGAATATAAACAGGTTGCAAGCTGCAAGCTGCAAGTTAACAGACCACAGATTGCAAGATATAGGTTTTTAGTAAAACCTGCAGCCTGAAACTTGAGGCTTGTAGCATAAGAGATGCTTATCATTCCAGCAATTGATTTAAAAGACGGTAAAGTAGTTCGTCTTTGGAAAGGCGATTTTCAAAAAGCTACTGTTTATGAAGACGATGCTTTGAAAGTAGCCCAAAGATGGGAAAAAGAGGGGGCAGAAAGAATTCATATTGTTGATTTAGATGGAGCAAAGACAGGGGTGCCTTGCAATTTAGATATTGTCCAGAAGATAGCTAAAATTGGTATACCTATCCAATTTGGCGGAGGAATCAGAGATAAAGAAATATTCAAAAGGGTTATTGATAGTGATATTTCTTATCTAATTTTGGCAAGCGGACTAAAAAATAAGGGTTTTTTTGATTGGGCAATGGAAAATTATTGGAAAAAAATTATTGTTAGCGTTGATAGCTGTCAGCAAGAGGTTTATTTAGAGGGTTGGCAAAAAAAGAGTAAGTTAGATTTCAAAGGTGTTGGCAAATTTTTAAAGCACGCGGGGATAAAGAGGATTATTTGGACGGATATTAAAAGGGATGGAACTTTGGAAGGGTTAGATATTTTAGCTTTGCGAAAGGTGTTAGAAATAATTGACCTTCCTCTGATTGTTGCCGGCGGGGTTTCTTCATTGGAGGACATCAGAAAATTAAAACGATTTAGCTCTCCCAATTTAGAAGGGGTAATAATCGGCAGAGCTTTATACGAGGGAAGGTTTAGTTTAAGAGAGGCGATAGATGTTAAAATTTAATCAGGACGGTTTAATCCCGGTCATTGTTCAAGATGTCAAAACTAACAAGGTTCTAATGCTTGCTTATATGAACGCCGAGGCGTTCAAAAAAACATTAGACAGCAAAAAGGCACATTTTTTTAGCCGTTCGCGCAATAAGCTTTGGTTAAAAGGCGAAACTTCAAAACATTATCAATTTGTCCAAGAGATTTATGTTGATTGTGATAAAGATACCCTGCTTTTAAAGGTGAAACAGGTTGGAGGGGCTTGTCATAAAGGATATTATTCCTGTTTCTATCGTCGCTTTGAAAATGGTCAATTAAAAATTGTTGATAACAAGGTATTTAACCCAGAAGAATCTTACAAGAATATTTATCAGAAAGCAGGTAATGGAGACAAAAAAGGAGAGAAAAGATGAAGAGGTTTATGAAGGTAGGTTTTTTGAGTTTATTGGCATTGCTTTTCGTCGCCGTAAGCAGTTTTTCAGCAGAAGATAATTTTTACAAGGAAATTCCAGTATTTACAGAGGCAATTACCCTTATTCGTCAGAATTATGTAAAGGAAACAAAAGCGAAAGACTTGATTTATGGAGCTTTGGGGGGGATGCTTTCTTCATTAGACCCTCATAGCTACTTTATGAATCCCCAAGAATATAAAGAAATGAAAATAGAAACAAAAGGGGAGTTTGGCGGAGTGGGGATTGTAATTAGCATTAAAGACACTTTTCTTACAGTTATTTCTCCTATTGAAGATACGCCTGCTTTTAAATGCGGGCTTAAAGCCGGTGATATGATTGTAAAGATTGACGGGGAATCTACCAAAGATATTACCCTTTATGATGCTGTTGGCAAAATAAGAGGCAAATCGGGAACCGAGGTAATTTTGACAATTATGCGAGAGGGAAGCCGAGAATTGTTGGATTTTACAATTGTGCGCGACATTATAGAGGTAAAAGCCGTAAAAGAAGCAAAATTATTAACCGACAAAATCGGTTATATCAAGTTAATTGTTTTTAATGAAAAGGCAAACGAAGAGTTAGAAGAGGCATTAGATAGATTAGAAAAGGAGGGCGTAGATAGCTTAATTCTTGATTTAAGAAATAACCCTGGTGGGCTTTTAGGGGTAGCAGTGCAGGCAAGCAGTAAGTTTATAAAAAAAGGGAAATTGATTGTTTATACCGAGGGGAAGGAAAAGAAACAAACAATGCGTTTCAAGTCTGAGGGAAGAAGAAAAAGCGGTAATTTTTTCTTTACCTGTCCGTTAATAGTTTTGGTAAACGAAGGGAGCGCAAGCGCGTCTGAGATTGTTGCTGGCGCAATTCAGGATTACCACCGAGGGATTTTGTTGGGTAGCAAAACATTTGGCAAGGGTTCGGTGCAGACAGTTTTACCTCTTTCTGATGGTTCAGGTTTGCGATTAACTACGGCAAAATACTTTACTCCTTTAGGGAGATGTATTCAGGATGAAGGGATTATGCCGGATGTTGTAGCAGAGGACAGTCAACAGTCTACAGTCTACAGTCAACAGTCTACAGTCAACCGAGAACCGAGAACAGTTACTATCAAGGACGAGGAAAAACAGAAAGGGGATAGAAAAGATAAAGAAGGAGAGAAGGACGAAAAAGAAACTTACGATTCTCAACTTCAGCGGGCAATAGATTTGCTCAAAGGAATAAAAGTGTATCAAGGCAAAATGTAAAATGCAAAATTAACAATGCAAATTATTTAAAACTATTTTTCATTTTTGATTGCTTCCGCCTCAGGCGGATTAAAATTTAAATTCCGACAAACGAGTGTAACGAGTGAGGCGGGCGTGTTAATTTTAGGTATAGAAACTTCTTGTGATGAAACTGCTTGCGCAGTAGTAAAAGATAATAAAGAGATACTCTCTAACATAGTATCTTCGCCGGTTAATCTGCATAAAGAATATGGTGGTATAGTTCCTGAACTTGCTTCCCGCCGTCATTTGGAAACTATAAATTTTTTAGTGGACAAAGCACTTGGGAAAGCCAATGTATCCCTGGATAAGATTGATTTAATCGCTGTTACCTA
>DAOWIN010000138.1 GCA_030640885.1 Candidatus Omnitrophota bacterium | reverse complement strand
CTTGCTTGTTTTACCGCCGCATTATCCTCAATTTAAAGGGTTTGATTTTCAGAATGGTCTTGAAGTTGATGAAGAAAAGATTAGAACATTTCTGCTTTTGCGTGGACTTTCTTTTCCTTCTTTGAAATATACCAACGAAATTAGCTCCCTTGAGGTTTACGAGGGGGGTTTGAGCAAGGCGGCCAAAGAGTTTAAATCACATCTGGAGCGCAAGGAGGACATTCACACGGGCTTAATTTTGGGTCCCGAAGATTGTTGGCAATTTTCAATAATTATTTATACGGGAAGCTTAATACTTAAATCCGCCTCTGGGGATATCAAAAGGATATTGGAAAAATTCAGAAAGAGAGATAGATGAGAAAAGAAAGCTACAAGCCACAGGTTACAAGCTACAGGTTACAGAAAGAGAAACTAACCTACAAGAAAGCAGGAGTGGATATAAAAAGAGGAGAGGAATTTGTAAAAGCAATTAAAAGGATAAATACAACAGAACGGAAAGGAGTTTTGGCAGGTGTTGACGGATTTGCGGCTCTGTTTTCCTTATCCAAAAAATACAAGCAACCGGTTCTCGTTTCTTCTGCCGATGGTGTAGGGACAAAATTGAAAATCGCCTTTTTGCTTAAAAAACATAACACTATTGGCATTGATTTAGTAGCAATGTGCGTTAATGATATTCTTTGTTATGGAGCTGAACCGTTGTTTTTTTTGGATTATTTTTCTGTAGGGCAATTAAATTTAAAGCAAGGGAAAGAAATTATAAAAGGGATAACTAAAGGCTGCGGACAAGCCGGTTGCGCTTTAGTCGGTGGAGAAACCGCCGAGATGTCCGATTTATATAAAAAGGGAGAATATGATTTAGGCGGCTTTTGCGCAGGAGTAATAGAAAAAGAGAAGATAATTGATAGTTCAAGAATAAAAGTGGGCGATAGGATAATTGGTTTAGCTTCCTCAGGTTTGCATTCAAACGGTTTTTCACTTGTGCGAAAAATTTTTAGCGAAAAAGAAATTAAGCAAAACGCTAATGAGTTTCTCAAACCCACACGCATCTATATTAAACCGGTCTTGTCTTTACTATCCGCTATCCGCCCGCCTAGCCGAGCTGGCGAGGCTGGCTATCCGCTATCCCCTATAAAAGGTATTGCGCATATTACCGGAGGAGGATTTAGTAACATCAAGAGAATTTTACCGAAAGGGCTATCTATAAAAATAGATAAAGATTCTTGGCCAATTCCTTCTATATTCAAGGAAATCCAAAGCAGGGGTATTAGCGAAAAAGAGATGTTTGAAATTTTTAATATGGGAGTTGGGATGGTGCTTGTTGCTGCTGAAAAAAATGTGCCGTTTGTTCAGAAAAAATTACTCAATTTCAAATTAAAAAGTTGGGTAATTGGAGTGGTCAAAAGAAATTCTTGACAAAAGTTGGAAATCTTGCTAAAATCTTTTTGAAAGTTTTTGGAAAAGCGGAAGCCATAATTTAGCGAAAATAAAAAGAAAAACAAAAAAGAAAAACCTTTATCCTGCGTCCGTTCGCTTCGCTCACTATCGTAGGCTCTCGCTTCGCGAGAAAGGAAAGGAGGGTTATGGAAAGATACGGGCATTTTAGTAAAGACGGTTCAAAATTTATAATTACCAATCCCAATCCACCGCGTCCTTGGATCAATTATCTTAGCAATGAAAACTATTGCGCAATCATTTCTCAATGCGCCGGTGGTTATTCTTTCTATAGAGATTGCCGCGAAAGTCGGATTTTAAGATGGAAGCCAGAAAATTGGCACTTTGATCGTCCCGGTCGGTACATCTTTATAAAAAGTCACCAGTCAAAACAAAAGAAATCACCGAATATTTGGAGCGCTACTTACCAACCTTTAAGAATCAAACCAGATTTTTATCAGTGTCAGCACAGTTTCGGCTGGACATCTATCGAAACAACCTACCAAAAAGTTAATACCCAAATTACCTATTTTGTTCCCCCAAAAGATTCCTGTGAAATCGCATTAATAAAAATTAGCAATCAGTCTTCCCAGACAAAAGATTTATCTATTTATCCCTATATTGAGTGGCTTTTAGGCGATTATCATCTGGAGTTAAGATACCGTAATATTATGAATCTTTACAACCGTATTTGGTGGGACGATTCTCTTGAGGCGATTTTGGCTAAAAAAACCGCCGCTTGGGGAGACCTAAATATTGAAAAATTCAACGATTTTGCTTTTTTTGCTTCTTCTTTGAAAACACAAGGTTGCGCAGTTAGCAAAGATAAATTTTTAGGAAGGTATAACGATGAACAAAATCCCCAAGGATTATCGAGAGATAAATTGGGTTTTGATAAATTTTGTTCAGGTGAGGATGGGGTTGCTGTTTTTGAACACCGATTGAAGCTTTTGCCAAAGCAGAGCAAAGAATTTGTAATTATATTGGGTCAAAGCGAAAATAAAGCAAGGGTCAAAGAGATTATCGAAAAGTATAAAAGGGTTAGCGTTGCCAAAAAGGCGTTAAAAGAAACAAGCGAATTTTGGCAGAAACGGATTTCGGATAATGTTATTATTGAAACCCCGGATAAAGATTTGAATATCATGACAAACGGTTGGCTTAAATATCAAATGTATATCTGTAATCTTTGGTCGCGTTCTCCTTCATATTATCACGAGGGTTCTGGCGGAAGAGGCTACCGTGATTCCTGTCAAGATGCTGAAGGAATCACCGCAATCAATCCTGAACTTACGCGAAGAAAGATTGAACAAGTTGCCTCAATCATTCGACGCGATGGTTCTACTGCCCCAGGTTGGTCGGATGGCGGTCCGGCTGGTCATCGTCCCAACAAGGATCATCCAGTTTGGTTGACTTCTACTGTTTGCGCATATATTAAAGAAAGCGGCGATTTGAAAATATTAGATAAACAAATTTCTTATTTAAAAGACCGATGGATAGATAAAGCCACGCGTATTGATTTGAACTGGGACAAAGGTTCTATCGCTGATGGCAAGGGAAGTTTATTTGAGCACTTATTGAAAAATCTTGATTTTACCTTTAACGATGTGGGCAAAAAGGGTTTGCCTTTAATCGGGCACGCTGATTGGAACGATGGTATTGATGCCGCCGGAATTAAGGGAAAAGGGGAGAGCGTTTGGTTGGCAATGGCTTTGGTGCGTTCGCTAAAGCTGTTGGCGGAGTTAGCTGTTCTTTACGGGAAAAAGAAAGCGGCGGATGAACTTCTGCGTAAAGCAGAGGTTATGACCAAAAAGATTAATAAAGTTGCTTGGGATGGAAACTGGTATGCGCGCGGTTTTACGGATGCCAATAGGATTTATGGCTCACGCAAAAATAAAAAAGGAAAAATTTTCTTGAACACCCAATCTTGGGCAGTGCTTGCCGGGGTGGCTAATGAAGAGAGATCAAAGAAACTGGTTAAAGCAGTGGATAAATATTTAGAAAGCGAACATGGGCTTGCCCTTTTTCATCCGGCGTATTCCGAGTATGATTCTAAGTTAGGCAGGATCACAATGTTTTCCGAAGGCACAAAAGAGAATGCGGCAATCTTTTGCCATGCGACTACCTTTATGATTGCGGCTGATTGTTTAGCTGGGCGAGGAGATAAAGCATACCAAAGAATAAGAGAGATTATGCCCAATGTCCAAAAAGACTACGATCTCTATAAAGCCGAGCCTTATGTTTATGCGGAATACTTAGTTGGTCCAGGACATCCCTATCTCTTTGGCGAAGGAGCCTTTAGCTGGATTACCGGTACAGCGGCCTGGACATTTTTAGCAATTACCGAGTATCTTTTAGGAGTGCAAAGAGATTTTGGCGGATTGAGGATTAATCCTGTTTTGCCAAAACAGTGGAAAAGGTGTAAGATAGTTCGTTCTTTTCGTAAAGCCGTTTATGAAATAGAAATTGAAAGAAGAGTTGGAAAAGGCAAACAAATAGAGGTTTTTGTCGATAAAAAGCCCATAGAGGGAAATCTCATTAAACCACATTCGGATGGAAAAAGGCATAAAGTGAGGGTTGTAATATAAAATTTCTAATTTCTAATTGCTCTAACTCATTGGGTCACCCAGTTTCCCAGACCCCCAGTTTCCCAGCCATACGCCTACCGGCTGGGCGGCTATCATTTAGGTCAATTAGACATTTTCAAAAGAGGGTTCTATGAAAAAAATATTTTCATTAGTTATTTTATTTGCTATTTGCTGTTTGTTATCTACCGCCACCGCTTGTTCTCCCAGAGTAAAAACTCCTCATCAAAAGCAACTTATTGTTTGGCATTGGATGACTGATCGCCAAGAGGCTTTTGAAAAATTAGCTGAACAGTATGAAAAAGAAAAGGGATTGAAGGTTAAATTTGATCTTTATGCTCCCTCGGATGCTTATCGACAAAAGGTGATGGCTGGCGCTCAGACAAATACTCTTCCCGATATCTATGGAATTTTGGGGGAGAAAAAATTCTTTGCAAGTTTTATTCATGCCGGTTATGTTGCCAATTTAAGCGATGCGATGAACGCTAATAATAAGGAATGGAAACAGCGTTTTTTTGAAAAGGCGATAAGCGTGAATGAATTTTCTGCGGATAATGAATTTGGAATTGAAGCCGGAATTTATGGAGTTCCTTTAGATGTGATGAATATTCAAATGCTTTACAACAAAGATATTTTCAAAAAAGCCGGATTGGACCCGCACAAACCTCCTCGCACTTGGAAGGAGTTTATTGCGAATATCAAACAGATAAAACAAAAAACAGGGGTTGCTGGTTTAGTTAGTGGTTGGGGAGAGATTTGGATGATTGATTGTTTGGCAAGCAATTATGCCTTTAATATAATGGGCGAAGAAAAGGTGATGGCGACCATTAGAGGCGAAG
>DAOWIN010000051.1 GCA_030640885.1 Candidatus Omnitrophota bacterium | reverse complement strand
TCTTCTTAATTTCGCCTAATTGTTCAATTATTCCGGTGAACATATTCAGGTTTCAAGCTACAAGCTACAGGCTACAGGCAAAAAAAAGAAAATCTTATATCTTAGGTTTCTTGCTTGTAACTTGAAGCTTGCGGCTTGCAACTTGCAGTCTATCCCCCCATTTCTGCTGCTACCATTATATCTTCGCCTATCTTTTCTATTTTCAGGTTGCTTAACTGCAGAGCTTGGGAAATTTTGTTAACGCCCTCTCCACCAACAGAGCTGAGTGCCTTAACCCCGCCTATTATCTTGGGGGCAATAAAAAATAGCATTTTATCTATTACTTTGTCTTCCAGAGCAGAAGTGAACACCTTGCTCCCACCTTCTATTAAAAGGTTCACAACATCTATCTTTGCCAATTCTTCCATTAATAATTTTAAGTCTATTTGCTTGTTTTCTGAATTAGATTTTCTTTCTTTAAGTATTAGCACCTTCACCCCTTTTTTCTCCAGTTTTTTTACCTTGGGCAAAGAAGCAGATTGGGTAGTAGCAATAATCACTTCTGCTGGAGACTGCCGAGAAAAAACTTTTGCCGTAAGAGGAATTCTTAAAAAACTATCCAGTATTATTTTTGCCGGCTGATGTTTAAATAATCTTTGGGGAGCAAAACGAGCGCTCAACAAAGGATTATCTTTGATAATTGTATCTACACCCACCAAAATTGCATCCATCTCTGAACGCAATCTATGTACATATTGGCGCGCTGTCGGAGAGGTTATCCATTTTGAATCACCGCTAAAGGTAGCAATTCTACCATCCAAAGACTGGGCTATTTTCAAAATTACATAAGGCCGCCTTTGGGTAATAAATTTCGCAAATGCTTTGTTGATTTCTTCTCCTTCTCTTCTTAACACACCCTTAACAACCTTTATTTTTTTTGCTTTTAATCTTTTTATCCCCTTTCCTTTATTAACAGGATTAGGGTCAACTATAGAAATAACTACCTTTTTTACCTTTTCCTTAATAATTCTTTCCGTGCAAGGAGAAGTTTTGCCGCAAGTAGCGCAAGGTTCCAAATTGACATAGAGCGTTGAACCCTTTGCCTTCTCGCCTGCTCTGTCAAGGGCAACAATCTCTGCATGCTTCCCACCCGCTTGCTGGTGATAGCCTGTGCTTATAATCTTTTTGTTTTTAACAATCACCGCTCCCACTAAAGGGTTGGGGCTTGTTTTTCCTTTCCCCTTCAAAGCCAATTGAAGAACCAATTGCATATATTCAGTATCATTCATCATATGTTTTAGGCTAAATCAGCCTACAATTTGGAGATTGCTCATTTTCGTAAGCTTCTCCTTGGGGGAAACTTGCAACTTTGCTTTTCTTATCTTATCCAGTACTCCATTCACAAACTTGCCCGCTTCTAAAGTGCTGTATTTTTTTGCTAAATCAACTGCCTCGTTTATAGAAACAGCCGGCGGAATTTGGGGACAAAAAAGAAGTTCATAGACAGCAAGCCGTAAAATATTTCGTTCAACTATGGCTATACGCGAAAGCTTCCAATTCTCCGCATATTCATTGATTATCTTATTGAGCAATTCAAGATTATTTACGATTCCACTCGCTAATTCTGCTGAGAATTCTTTAATCTCGCTGGAAATCACCTTATGGTAACCATCGACAATTTCGTCCTCAAATTCCAAATTATTACCCTCTGCCCAAAATTTCTTCCAAGCATCCGTATATCTATCTTCGCCAATATCAATTTGATAGAGAATTTGAAGAACTATTTCTCTCGCTTTTGTTCTTTTACGCATTTTCAACGAACAAATAATTTAGGGCTGTCTAAATTAGGTTTTCATCTAAATCCGCCATTTCCAAAGCGGCTAAACCAGCATCGGCTCCCCTATTACCCTCTTTTGCCCCTGCCCGCTGAATTGCCTGTTCCAAAGAGTCGGCTGTGATTATCCCTGATACTATAGGCAAATTGCCACTCAAAGAAATCTGGGAGATTCCCTTAGCTACCTGCGCGGCTAAAAAATCAAAGTGCGATGTTTCGCCCTTAATAATTGCCCCTAAACAAATAACTGCGTCAAACTTCTCCTTTTTTGCGGCTATTTTGTTTGCCGCATAAAGAATTTCCGAACAGCCGGGAACCCAAATAATTTCTATTTCCTCTTCCTCTACATTGTGACGCACAAGAATATCAATCGCTCCCTCTACCAATTTTTTGCTGATAAAATCATTAAAACGGGAAACCACAATCGCAAATTTCTTCCCCCTGCCAACTAATTTTCCTTGATAAGTTTTCATTTTTGTCCTCCTTTCCTTTTCTTCCGCCTGAGGCGGAAGAGCCTGCGAGAGTGAGCGAAGCGAATGGACGCAGAATAAAGGTTCTGCTCTAAAGGTCTTTCTCTTCCCCCGATGGACATCGGGGGACAAAGAACCTATTCTATAATACCCCCACCCAAAACCAACTCGCCGTCATAAAAAACTACCGCCTGTCCGGGAACCACAGCAAATTGGGCCTGCTTAAATTTTACTCTAACTTTGTTATTTGTCAATGGAAAGACGCTTGCTGTTGATAAATTCTGCCTATAGCGCGTTCTCGCCTTTACAACAATTGGAGCAGTTATCTTCTTCCCGCTTATCCAATTAACCTGCTCAGCTATCAATTCATTTTGATAAACTTCATCCTTTTCTGCAACCACTATTGAATTCTTCTGGGCATTGATAGCGAGCACAAACATCGGCTTGCCAAAAGCTCCGATTTTCTTCCGTTGGCCAACAGTATAAGAGACAATACCCTGATGTTTTCCCAAAACCTTTCCTTGTTTATCAACTATTAAACCACATTCCGCTTTTTTGCCCTCTTTTTTCAGGAATTCATTGTAATCTTTGTCTTCAGCAAAACAAATCCCCTGACTTTCTATTCTATTCAACGGTAAACCTGCCTGCTCAGCTATCTGCCTCACCTCCCCCTTGCTAAAATTACCGATAGGAAACAAAATATGTTTTAATTGTTTTTGGTTTAAGATATATAAAAAATAGGATTGGTCTTTCTGTTTGTCTTTTGCTCTACGCAAAAAATATTTTTCCTCTCTTTTCTTTATGCGGGCATAATGACCAGTGGCAAGAAATTCTGCCTTAAATCTCTTTTCTATCTCTCTAAAAAGCAAGTCGCTGAATTTTATGTACTGATTGCATCTTAAACAAGGATTGGGCGTTCTCCCCTTTTGATACTGTTCACAGAAATCGGCGATTACCCTTTTTTTGAAAATGGTGCGAAAGTCTAACAAATGGTGCAAAATTCCTATTTTTTGGGCTATCTTTTTAACATTCTTAGCCTTTCTATCTTCTCCAAAAAGCCAAAGCGTTAATCCAATTACCTCATAACCCTTTTTTTTCAATAAATAGGCGGCAACAGTAGAATCTATACCACCGCTCATCGCCACTACCACCTTTTTCATTTAGAATATGCCTCGCGATGCTTAGCACATAGCACATAGCGTTTAGCGGATAGTAAAAACTTAGATCTTACGGTTTTCTTATCTTCCTATACGCTATACGCTAACCGCTAACCGCTCGGATAAATATCTTTCTGCTCCATCCGCTAAAATAACCACAATAAGCTTATTCTCCATTTCTTTGCGGAGAACTATTTGCCCAACCGCCCAGACAGTGGCTCCCGAAGAAACACCAGCCAAAATCCCTTCTTCTTTTGCTAATCTCTGCATCATTCCAAAAGCATCCTTGTCTTTTACTTTGATTGTTTCATCAATCAATTCTGTCTGCAAAACAGAAGGAACAAATCCAGCACCAATTCCTTCAATCTTATGAGGAAAATCGGCTGGTTCCACACCGATAACCCTAAAATCTCTTTTTTTCTCTTTTATGCCCTGGGCAATGCCCGTAATTGTTCCTCCCGTTCCTATGCCGGCAACCACAATATCTACCTCGCCTTCTGTGTCCTGCCAAATCTCCTCGGCAGTGGTTTTTCGATGCATCTCTGGATTGGCTAAATTCTCAAATTGCTGGGGAATATAAGAATCTGAGATACTTTTTGCTAATTCCTCGGCTTTTTTTATTGCCCCTTGCATTCCTTTATTGAACGAAGTCAAAATCAATTTTACTCCCAAAAATTTGAGTAATTTCTTCCTTTCTTCGCTCACTGCCTCTGGCATTGTTAAGGTTAAATTATAA
This sequence comes from Candidatus Omnitrophota bacterium, assembly GCA_030640885.1. Lineage (GTDB taxonomy): Bacteria > Omnitrophota > 4484-213 > 4484-213 > 4484-213 > DAOWIN01. Next base: position 2,029 of record DAOWIN010000051.1, on the reverse strand, counting down.
CCCTTGATTGCGCAAATAGCGGCTAAGGCAATCCCCGTATTCCCTGATGTGGCTTCAATAATATTGCTTTCTTTCTTGAGTATGCCCTTTTCTTCGGCGGCAGAAATCATTGCCAACGCTGTTCTGTCTTTAATACTTCCAGTTGGGTTCAAAAACTCCAATTTGGCAAAAATACGCCTATTTTGAACAAAATCAATTTTATTTAATTTTACTAAAGGAGTATTGCCAACTAAATTGGTAATGTCGTTAAATATTTTCATCGCATAGTATAGGAATTTCAATAATTCAATTCCTATACTTGATTACACTGATTTCCAAAAGATTACACTGATTTTATTATACCGAGTATAACAAGATATTTTATATCCTAAACTTCTCTATTTGATTATCATCTATTGCTTCAACCTCGATCTGCTCCCTCTTTGCAAACAATCTATGATTTATCTTCATCGCCCCTTGTTTTTGGTCACAATAGCGCGCGATTATCTGAGCGGCTAAACTGATTAGAGAATCATCAAAATCTCCTTCTCCTATACCTATAGGACCCTTTACCTCTATCGGTTCAAAGCAAACTCTATCCTTTTTGGCTGACTTAATAAGCAGATTATTCTCTTGCTCATCTCTCCCTACAACCAACTTTGCCTGCGAAGATAAACGGAAATGACGGCCAATTTTAAGCAAATTTATGCTATCCCAGCAAAATTCCTGATATTTTAAGAGGTCCTTCATCCGCCGAGAAAATACAACCTCAGTAAGCAAACAACCCCCAGCCGTCGAAAAATAATTTTCAAGATTCCATTTCCTTGCCAAATCTATCTGGATTTTACGCGAACGCCCGCAAATGTCCAGTAACTTTTCTTTATTTATCCAGTTTTCCTTTTCAGGAATTGTTAAAGGCAAAAGCTTTGCCGAAAGCGGCCGCAAAATCAGACCTTTTAGGTTAGATGTCTTTTCCATTAACCCAAAAACATTTTTGCGTTGAGACATTGGCCGCTGTCCCAACACCTCTCCGCTAATAATAAAAGACGCCTTTTTACTGTTTAATAATTTCTCTGCTTCTTTAAACATCAACATTCGACAATCAACGCAGGGATTAAAATTTTTGCCATAACCATAGCGAGGAGATTTGAGCACCTCAAGATATTCATCTTTTATATCAACTGTTTCCAGCTCCACCCCCAAATCAATAGCAATTTTTTTAAGCTTCTCTCTGTTTTGAACGCTAAAAAATGGGGTAACAAAATTAACTGCTATTACCTCAATGCCCTGTTCCAAAATAAGTTTGATGGCTAAAACGCTATCTAATCCTCCGGAAAATAAGGCGACTGCTTTCATCATTATTAGATTTCCCGCTTTTTTTGACTGATAATCTGAATTTATAAAAATTTATGTCGAATCCATATTGTCTCTGTAGATCCTTTACCAAATTCCTTTGTTAATCTTGAAGACAAATCATTAACGAGTTTCTTGCCATACTCGGCTCAGTTCTTTCCTTTTTGTTATTTTTCTAATTCAATAATCTCTTTGCCAATAAAATAATAAAATAAACCAATATGCCCGCACCATCTCCGTCTGAGCACTGATTGAGGTTCAACCTCAATCAGTGCTCAATCAGTGCTATTTCTATTTCTTCCCCTGCGGGCATATCCCCCGAAAGGCACAGAACTGGCAGGCGAAATAGCCCGGTTTTGCCGAAAAATTGCCGGCGCGAATTCCAATACTCGCCTGTTTAATCTTTTCAATCGTCTTCTCTAAATCCTCTTTACTATGCGAATACGAACCCAATAAGCAGGATTCTAAGAAATAAAGCACTACCTTTTCTGGAATCTTGCCAAATATATTTTTATAAGCCAAAGCATAGATAGAAAGCTGCAAACTCTCTTTTGTCCTTTTATCTGCCTGCTCTTGAGTAAGCACCTTTGAGGATTTAAAGTCAATAACCGCCGCACCGTCTTTGCTGACATCTACCCTATCCCAACGCCCGCTGATTTTATCCTTGTCCAACAAAAAAGAGAACTTCTTTTCAATA
>DAOWIN010000116.1 GCA_030640885.1 Candidatus Omnitrophota bacterium | reverse complement strand
CGCTTCATCGCTGGTTTTGGCAGGAATTTCTATTAAATCAGGATCTTTCCATATCGCTTGCGCTTCAATAAAATCAATCCTATGTTTTTTCTTATTTAGTTCACTTTTTTTGAAATCAAACTCAAAATCCATAGTATAAATATTATACCATATAGGTATAAAAATGCAAAAATCTCCTTAACGCTTTTGCAAATATATCCTTTGTTTCTTGAAGTCCTTCGCCCCGATAAATCGGGGCTCAGAATCATCCACCTTAGGCGGATGGCGCGCCTGGCAGGAGTCGAACCTGCGACCTAGTGGTTCGAAGCCACTCACTCTATCCAGCTGAGCTACAGGCGCACTTGTAAGTTCTTTCCAAAAGTTCAACAGTTTACCTTCAATGCGGCTTGAATAAAGGCGGAAAACAAAGGATGTGCCTTGTCGGGTTTAGATTTAAATTCTGGATGAAACTGGGAAGCGACAAACCAAGGATGGTCTTTAATTTCAATAATTTCCGCCAAATTCTCAGCAGGATAAATTCCCGAAAAAACCATCCCCGCCTTTTGTATTATTTTTTGGTAAGAATTATTAAACTCGTAGCGGTGGCGGTGGCGCTCAAAAATTTCTATACTGCTTGAAATTGTTCCTGCACTTTTTTTATATGCAATATATGCCTTACTTCCTTCTTCTAATTTGCAAGGATATGCCCCCAGTCGCATTGTTCCGCCTTTAGATTCCACCTTTTTCTGTTTTTCTAAAAGAGCAATAACAGGATAGTTAGTCTCTTCGCAAAATTCTGTAGAGTTTGCCTTTTCCAAGTTACAAACATTGCGGGCAAATTCAATCACTGCCGCCTGCATTCCCAAACATATTCCTAAAAAAGGAATTTTATTCTCGCGGGCATAACGGATTGTTTCAATCTTTCCCTCAATTCCCCGCTGTCCAAAACCACCGGGCACAAGTATTCCCTGCACATTATCAAGAAACTTTTCGCTTCCTTCCTGACAAATCTTCTCAGAATCAATTTTCTTTATCTTCACTTTAGCGTCATTGGCAATTCCTCCATGTTTTAATGCCTCGTATATTGACTTATAAGCATCTTGAAGGGCAATATATTTACCAACTACAGCAATTTTTATTTCATACCGAGGAGTTTTTATCTTCTGAACAACATTGCTTTGCCATTCATCCAAATCTTGCTCTTTGCTCTTTAGATCTAATAAATTTATTATAAGCTGGCCCAAACCCTCCCCTTGAAATAAAAGCGGAATTTCATAGACACTTTCTACATCCAATGCCTGAACTACTGCTTCTTGATGAACATTACAAAATAGGGCAATCTTTTCTCTCACTTTCTTAGTTAGGGGCTTTTCCGAACGGCAAAGTAAAATATCAGGCTGAATTCCGATTTGTCTTAGCCTTCCCACGCTATATTGGGTAGGCTTTGTCTTGATTTCATCAGCGGTTTTTATGTAAGGCACAAGGGTTACATGGACATTAATTGCATTCTGTCGTCCTCTTTCGATAATAAACTGCCTTATTGCTTCTAAGAAAGGAAGGCTTTCAATGTCGCCGACCGTACCTCCTATTTCCACAATCACTACATCTAATTTTTTATCCCGCGAGGCTTGCTTCATTCGACTTTTGATTTCATTAGTAATATGCGGGATAACCTGTACTGTGGCTCCTAAAAAATCCCCTTTTCTCTCTTTGGAAATTACAGAATTGTATATCTGCCCGGTAGTAATGTTATTTTCTTTTCCTATCTTTGCGTTGGTAAAACGTTCATAATGCCCAAGATCTAAATCTGTTTCTGCCCCATCCTCAGTAACATAAACCTCTCCGTGCTGATAGGGATTCATTGTCCCCGGGTCAACATTAATATAGGGGTCGCATTTAATCAAGGTTATTTTCAACCCCCGCGATTCTAAAAGTTTACCAATAGAAGCCGCTGCTATTCCCTTTCCCAGACTTGAAACAACACCACCAGTTACAAAAATATACTTGGGCATTTTGTCTCCTGATAAATTTTTTCGTTACAAACGCAATAAACTGTTTTTGTTCTTGCTTGAAACCTGTGGCTTGAGACTTGCAGCTTGTATTTATTCCACTGTTACAGATTTGGCCAAATTGCGCGGTTTATCCACATCGTATTTTTTCAAAATGGCTACATAATAAGCCAAAAGTTGCAAAGGAATTATTGTAAGCAAAGGAGAAAATAAGGGTTCTATTTTAGGAATAAAAATCACTTCTTTGAGATAATTTTGTATTTGTTCATCTCCTTTGTTGGCAATTGCAATAATTTTGCCTTTGCGGGCGATTATTTCTTGGATGTTGGAAAGCATTTTAGAATAAACGGGAGAACTGTTAATAATACACACTACGGCGCGGTATTCATCAATAAGAGCAATCGGCCCATGCTTCATTTCACCAGCGGCATAGCCCTCTGCCGGGATATAGGAAAGCTCCTTTAATTTCAATGCTCCTTCCAAAGCAGTAGGAAAATTAACACCTCTGCCCAAATAGAGAAAGGCGCCAAAATGCAGATGCCTGCGAGCGATTTTTTTAATCTCTTTATTTTGGGAAAGAATTTTATTTTGCATTGCGGCGACTTTCTGCAGAGAGGAAACCCCTTTTTTAAATTCTTCGCCGCTTATTTTTCCTTTTAAACTTGCCAAATACAAAGCAAATAGATAGATAGTCATTAGTTGAGCTGTATATGCCTTTGTAGAAGCCACGCTTATCTCAGGACCGGCGTATGTATAAATCACTCCCTCGGATTCGCGAGTTAATGATGAACCCAAAACATTACAGATGCAGATAACACGCCCTTTGTTTTTCTTTGCTTCTCTCACTGCTGACAGAGTATCGGCAGTTTCCCCAGATTGGCTAATAGCAATAATCAGTGTCTCTTCTTTTATAATTGGTTTTCTATAACGAAATTCACTTGCTACATCTACCCATACAGGAATACGGGTGAGAGATTCAATAACATATTTTCCTACCAACCCAGCATGAAAAGCAGTTCCGCAAGCAACAATAATTATCTGTTTTATACCCTTTAGAAAATTATCGTTTAGACCTAAATGTTTAAATCTGATATTGCCGTCCGAACTTACCCACTGAGAAAGTATTTTAGAAAGAATCGCCGGTTGTTCATAAATCTCCTTGAGCATAAAATCTTTAAAGCCCCTTTTTTGGGCTTTGCTTATATCGCCAGAAAGAATATCTATTTTTTGAGACACCTGCTTGTCTTCTAAATCAAATATATTAACATTGCCTTTTTCGAGAACCGCGATTTGCTTATCACCTAAATAGATAACCCTTTTAGTATGCTTTAAAATTGCCGATGCATCAGAGGCAATGAAATTTTCTCCTTTACCTAAACCAATAATCAGGGGTGAATCGTTTCGGACTGCAAACAATTTTTCCGGCTGTTCAGAACAGATAATTCCAAGAGCATAAGCTCCCTTTAATTTTTTAATCGCCTTAGCGACTGCTTTTTTTAAATCACCTTCTTTGTAAAATTTACTGATAAGGTTGGGGATTACTTCGCTATCAGTCCGAGACTTGAATTGATAACCCTCTTTTTCTAATTCTTTTTTGAGCTCCTGATAATTTTCGATTATGCCGTTGTGGACAACAGCAATTCTACCACTGCAATCTTGATGGGGATGAGCATTTCCCGACGAGGGTTCTCCGTGCGTAGCCCAGCGTGTATGCCCTATTGCAAGCCCATTTGGAAAATGCTTGTTTTTCAAAAGACCTGATAAATTAGCAACTCGCCCTTTACGCTTCAAAACAAAAATTTTGTTTTTATCTTCTGCCCCTTTCTTGCTGCGTGGTTTATGAACAATACCTATTCCTGCAGAATCATATCCCCGATACTCAAGCTGTTTTAAACCCTCTAAAATAATCGGAACCGCTTTTTTTTCACCAACATAACCTATTATTCCACACATTTAATAAACACGTGATTTAGGCGACTGCCTGCCCCGTAACCCGATGTATCATCGGAATGGTATCGGGGCAAGGAGACTAAATCACTGTGTGCATTAAATCCGCCGAATCCGCCATAGGCGGAGTAGGCGGATAAATTCAGTCATGGTTTCGCCTCATAACCAACCTTTTATCCTCTTTCCAGCATTTTCTTTGACAACTTTTTAGGCAACGAAGTAGGATATTTTCCATCAAAACAAGCTGTGCAGAATTCGTTATTGGGCAAAATCATAGATTTAAGCATTCCTTCTAAACTTAGGTATTCTAAACTATCCAATCCGATAAAGTTCTTTATCTCTTCAACTGTTCGCTTTGAAGCAATTAGTTCCCTTTTGGTTGGAAAATCAATTCCATAAAAACAAGGAAATTTTAGGGGCGGACAGCTAACCCGCATATGTATCTCTTTTGCTCCTGCCTTGCGCAGTGTTTGAACCCTAATTTTGCTTGTTGTTCCCCGCACGATGGAATCCTCAACAATGACTATTCGCTTGTCCTTGATGACATCTTTTATGGGGTTAAGTTTTACCCTTACCTTAAAATCGCGGATAAGTTGCGAAGGCTGAATAAAGGTTCTTCCAACATAATGATTGCGAATCATAGCTATTTCAAAAGGAATTTTTGCTTGTTCGGCAAATCCTAACCCTGCGTAGTTTCCCGAATCAGGTATAGGCAT
>DAOWIN010000135.1 GCA_030640885.1 Candidatus Omnitrophota bacterium | reverse complement strand
CAATTTTTTAATGATAAAAGGCTTAAACAATTCTAAAGCCATCTTTTTGGGAATACTGCATTGATGAATCTTGAGTTCAGGACCTACTACGATTACTGCTCTACCTGAATAATCTACCCTTTTCCCCAGTAAATTCTGGCGAAATCTTCCCTGTTTCCCGCGCAGGGCATCGCTTAAGGACTTTAAGGGACGGCTATTGGACATTATTGTATGCCCATGCCTTCCATTATCTAACAAAGCATCCACCGCCTCCTGCAGCATTCTCTTCTCATTATGAATAATAATACTGGGGGCACCTAATTCTATCAATTTTTTTAGACGATTATTTCTGTTAATAACCCGCCGATATAAATCGTTCAAATCACTAGTAGCAAACCTTCCCCCGTCTAAGGCCACTAATGGCCTTAAATCCGGCGGGATTACCGGAAGAACATCTAAAATCATCCATTCGGGTTCGTTATCTGATCCTCTAAAGCTCTCCACAATCTTTAATGTTTTAACTATTTTGCTCTTATTTAAGCTTAGTTTTTGCCCAAATTTTCCCGCACCGCTTTGTTTATCAGTTTTGACAGAATCTGCTTTTGCCGTTTTTAAACCTTTGTGTAAGCGCAAGGACATAGAAACAAGATCTATTTTAGACAAAAGCTCCTTTACTGCCTCTGCTCCCATCTTAGCTGTAAATTTCAAATTTTGGCTTACTGCCTGCTGATATTGTTGTTCATCTAAAAGCTGTTTTGGCTTCAAAGAACTTTCACCGGGGTCAAGAACTATGTATTTCTCATAATAAAGAACCTTTTCCAAATCCCGCGCATTAATTTCTAATAGATTGCTAATGCAACTGGGAAGGATTTTGAAAAACCAGATATGAGAAACCGATGCGGCTAATTCAATATGCCCCATTCGTTCCCGACGAACACGAGAATAAGTAACTTCTACTCCGCAGCGGTCGCAAATAACCCCTTTATGCCTAACTCCCTTATACTTTCCACAACTACATTCCCAGTCTTTTACCGGACCAAATATTTTCTCGCAAAATAAACCCTCCTTTTCGGGTTTAAATGTGCGATAATTAATTGTCTCCGGCTTTTTTACTTCTCCCCTTGACCACGACCTAATCTTTTTGGGAGAAGCAAGCCCAATACTTATTGCATCGAAATGAGAAGACATTTTTAGGTTTCAAGCTACAAGCTACAAGCAAGACCGAAAAAGATTTAATCGTTTCCTGCTTGCAACTTGTAACTTGCGGCCTGTTCAAAAGCTTCAGGCTATTTGTTTTCTGACTTGTGGCTTGTGGCTTGTGGCTTGCAGCTTTCCAGCCTCACATCCAAGCCTAAGCCCTGTAATTCTTTTATTAAAACATTAAAAGATTCGGGGGTTTCAGAATAAAAAACATTTTCCCCTTTTACGATAGATTCATAACTCTGCGTTCGTCCAAGCACATCATCGCTTTTTACAGTAAGCAATTCCTGCAAGGTATAAGCCGCTCCGTAAGCCTCCAATGCCCAAACCTCCATCTCTCCCAATCTTTGTCCACCGAATTGCGCCTTCCCTCCCAATGGTTGTTGGGTAATCAAAGAATAAGGACCGACAGAACGAGCGTGAATTTTGTCCTCGGCTAAATGACTCAATTTCATCATATAGATATAACCGACAGTTACCTTCTTATCAAAAGCTTTGCCCGTTACCCCATCAAAAAGGGTAACTTTGCCGTCTTCAGGCAGACCGGCTTTCTTCAATTCCTCTTTTATTTGCTTTTCGCTAATTCCATCAAATACCGATGAAGCATAGTAAATATTCAAAACCTTTGCCGCCCAGCCTAAATGCGTCTCCAAAATTTGCCCAAGGTTCATTCGAGAAGGTACGCCCAAAGGGTTCAAAACTATCTGCACCGGGGTTCCGTCGGGAAGAAAGGGCATATCTTCCTGAGGTAAAATCTTGGCCACTACCCCTTTGTTTCCATGCCTACCGGCCATCTTGTCTCCTACAGAAAGATTTTTTTTACAAGCAATTAAGATTAAAATCTTCTTTAAAACCCCGGGAGGAAGTTCGCTTCCCCTCTTTATACTATTTGTTTCTTCTTTCTCTTGGCTAACAATCTGGTTAAGTCTGTGACGGCAGAGCTCATCAATTTTCATAACCTCTTTTTCCTTAAAAGAAGAAACCTTAACATCAAAAAGATAATTCAGAAGTTTTGGGAAAAAATGAGCAGTAATAACACTGTCTTTTTTAAAAATAATCTTCCCTCTTCTATCGCATAAATTTTCGCGCAGTCGTTCGTTTATTAGTATTTTCTTTACTGCATTCAGCATTGTGCCACGGGCCTGCCGCTTGGCGGCTCTGGTTTGTTTCTGAATTTTCTCAATTCGGGCAAACTCCTCACTTTTCTCCTTTCTATTCTTTTTCTGCAAATGCTGAAAAACTTTTATATCAATTACTACTCCCTTAATTCCGGGAGGAACAACCAAAGAAACATCTTTTACATCACTCGCTTTCTCGCCAAATACTGCTTTTAGCAACCTTTCCTCAGGAGACAGTTCGCTTTCACTTTTAGGAGCAACCTTTCCCACTAAAATATTTCCCGGTTCAATCTCGGCTCCTAAATGCACAATTCCCTGCTCATCTAATTTCTTTAAGGATTCTTCACTCACATTGGGAATATCTCGGGTAATCTCTTCTGCCCCTAATTTGGTCTCTCGGCATTCTACTTCAAATTGCTCTATGGAAATAGAGGTATAGAGATCCTCTTTAATTACCTCCTCGCTTACTAATATAGCATCTTCAAAATTAAATCCTCGCCAGGGCATAAAAGCAACCAAAAGATTTCTCCCCAAAGACAATTCTCCAGATTCAATAGAAGGTCCGTTACTAATAATCTGCCCTTTTTTTATCCTGTCTCCCTCTTTGACAATTGGTCTTTGATTCACACAGCTGTTGGCATTGCTTCTTTCAAACTTTCTTAACCTATAAACCCCATCGGAAAACTCATTCGTAGTCGCATTTTCATTCTCGGAAAGAAAATCCTCATATTCGCCTTTTCTTCTTTCTCCTGAGCTAAGAGAATAAATTGACTCATTCTTAAAATCCTCTCTTATCACAATCTCATCAGCGCATACCCTTTCCACTCTCCCATCCTGAGCGGCAATCAAAACCGCTCCAGAATCTTGCGCTACTTTCCCTTCTAATCCAGTGCCTACTAAAGGAGGTTTAGGAAAAAGAAGGGGAACAGACTGACGCTGCATATTCGAACCCATTAACGCTCGGTTAGAATCATCGTGTTCTAAAAAGGGAATTAAACCAGCAGCTATACTTATTAACTGTTTCGGCGAAACATCCATATAGTCTATTTTATCCGGAGGAAGTTTTAAAAAATCTTCCTGCAGGCGGCAAGAAATATAAGGGTCGAGAAAACGAGATTCCTTGTCTAAACGCGCATTTGCCTGAGCAATAGCATATTTATCTTCTTTATCAGCAGAAAGATATTCAATAGTAGAAGTAACCCGCTTTTTTTCTACCTTTCTGTAGGGAGTTTCTAAGAAGCCAAATTTATTTACCTTAGCATATGCGCTTAGAGAGGAAATTAAACCAATGTTAGGCCCCTCGGGCGTTTCGATAGGACAAATACGACCATAATGAGAAGGATGGACATCGCGCACCTCAAAACCGGCCCTCTTACGGGTAAGCCCTCCCGGTCCAAGAGCGCTCAAACGCCGTTTATGCGTCAATTCAGCCAAAGGATTGGTTTGATCCATAAATTGAGAAAGTTGGCTGAGGGCAAAAAAGTCTCTAACACCTTCAGAAACTATTTTATGATTAATCAAACTATGGGCTTTAACACTTTCTTTAGAACTGCGAGGGGATCCCTTCTTGTAATTGTATGGTAAAAAATCCATTTTTTCTTTTGTTATTCTTTCCAATTTCGCTAAAGAAATACGAAATCGTTCCTGCAAAAGCTCCCCCGTTGTTCGGATGCGTCGATTGCCTAAATTATCAATATCATCAATCTTTGCTTCCCCCTGTTTTAATTTAAACAGATACTTAATTGCTTCTACTACATCCTCTTTTTTTATTGTCCTTTCGCTCAAAGGAAAAGAAAGGTTTAATTTTCTATTGATTACAAATCTGCCTGCCTTTCCTAAGTTATATCGGCGAGGATCGTTTAGCAATCTGTCTTTCCAAAGTTTAGCGTTCTCAAAATCTTGTCGGTCATTAGGTCTAATCTTTTGATATAAATCCATTAAGGTCGCTTCAAAATCGGGATAAGGGTCTTTGCTTAAAGTGTTAATAAGGCTTTTCATTTCCTCCAAATCAAACATCTGCTTATTTGCCTCGGCAAAAATTTTAATAGAACTTAATACCCCTAACGAACTTTGGTGTATAAGTTCTGATAACAAAGTTTGATCTATCTTTTGATTAAGGGAAGCGATAACCTTTTCTTCTTTGTTCAGCACCGGTTGGGCAATAATTCTATTAAGTAATTTTCGCGCGGAAAGAGCATCTTTTATCTTGACTGTTTCAACTTTATAAAATAAGCGAATAATCTCGTCATTAAAATTACAGCCTAAAATCTTCAACAAAGAAGTCGCCAATAGTTTATGCTGACGATTAAAATAGGCATATAAAATATTGCTGGGATGAAGCTCTATTTCTATCCAAACACCATAGGAAGGAATAATGCGAGCATAAAAAGCCTGCTTCCCGCCATGTTGTTTGTCCTGTTCAAAACAAATCCCCGGCGAGCGATGTAATTGGTTCACAATTACCCTTTCTACGCCATTGATAACAAAACTTCCAGAAGTGGTCATTAAGGGGATTTCGCTAAGATAAATTTCCTCCTCGTGGCTGGATATTTCTGGTTCTTGGCTTATCAAACGAACCTTTATTTTTAAAGAAGCAGAATAGGTAAACCCTTGAATGCAGCATTTTTTAATAGAATATTTGGGCATCCCGATGGAATAACTTATGAACTCTAATTTAAGCTTGCCATTAGAGCTTTCAATGGGAAAAAATTGGAGAAACGCTTCCTGCAATCCTTGCCTCTTTCGAGAAAGAGGCAAACAATCAACTTGAAGAAAATCACGAAAGGCTTTGGTTTGCACTTCTACCAAATTTGGTATTTTTAAAATCTCTGGGATATGTGAAAAGTTTTTCCGTTTGATCATAATTGGGTTTGTTGGGTTCGTTGAAGTTTATTGGGTTTATAGGGTTTTAACTCAATAGACTCCATTAACTCTATAAACTCTATTAACTCAACGAACTCTATTAATCTTATAAACTCTTTATTTTATCTCTACCTTTGCCCCTACAGCCTCTAATTTTTTCTTTATTTCTTCTGCCTCTTCTTTAGAAACATCCTTTTTTACTGTTTTGGGCGCCTGTTCTACTAAATCCTTAGCTTCTTTTAATCCCAGGGTAGTAATTGCTCTAATTTCTTTAATCACTTGAATCTTTTTGTCCCCCATAGCTGACAATACTATTTCAAAACTGCTTTTTTCTTCAGCAGCCTCCTTAGGAGAGGCGGCTACAGCGCCCGGAGCAGACATCATCGGCGCCGCCGCCGAAATGCCAAATTTTTCTTCTAACGCTTTTACCAATTCTGAAAGCTCCATTAAGGTCATTTTCTCAATAACCGCAATAATATCCTTCAGTTTTGAACTAACGGATAGCTCTTTCTTTTCCTCTTTCTTTTCCTCTTTCTTTTCCAAAGTAACCTGCCCTTCTCCTTTCTCTGCTGGCTTTTCCGAGGAAACTTTTACCTCCTTGTCCTGTTCAGTTACGCTTTTCTTTACCTCTTTTTTTGCTCCTTCTTCTTGCTTTTTCCCTTTAGCTTTTTTCTCCTCACTCATCGCTTCCTCCATGCCCTGATCTTTAACAGGATGTTTTTTTAAGATTCTAACTCAACTTCTATCCAGTTTTTTTATTTCTTCTATTGTTCTTAGCAATCTTCTCAAATGCTCCTTTAGCAAGCAAGCAAAATTAATTAAAGGAGACTGAAGAAAACCCGAAAACATAGCAATTAGCACTTCTCGGGATGGTAAAATGGCAACCTTTTCAATGTATTGAGAAGGGAAAAAATCGTTACCGATTATTCCACCCTGAATAATAAGATTTGGATGCTTCTTTTTAAAACTAACCAAAACCTTTGACAATTCTTCAATGCTATTACCACAACAAACCCCTGTTTGTCCATTTAAATCGAAAGAAAGCCCTTCCCTGTTTTTCCTCAAAACAATTTTAAAAAGGGTATTTTTCACCCCCAGATAAGAAGCCGAAATAGAACTTAGCTCTTTCCTTATTTTTTCTATCTCCTCCACGGTTAATCTTTGGTGATTAGTAACCAACAAATCCGCTGAGGATGAAACCTTTTTGGCTATTTCTGAAACTAACCCTTTTTTTTCGAAACTGATTTTAGGCATGCTTTTGTAACTTGTGCATAATTATCTTAGGACTTTCGCGTTTCAGGTTAAAATCAGAAGTTTTGCGTTTTGCCTGCCCTCCGACAGGGAGCAGGCGGGTTTAGCGGATAGTAAAGAATAAAAACATTGGAATTTATAGTTTCTTATCTTTCTATACGCTATACGCTATTATTATACAGATTTTAGCGTAAAGAAAAAAGTAGAAAGCGAAAAATACAAAACTTCTGTATATGCTCAAACGCGAAAGTCCTATATCTAAAAGGTTATCTTAAGAACTCCGAGCATCACAGATTATTTTCATCCCCGGCCCCATTGTAGTAGAAATAGCTGCTTCCTGAATATATTGCCCTTTTGCCGCGGACGGTTTTTTTTCTTTCACGGCCTTTATCAAATGCAAAATATTTTTTTCTATCTTCTCTGGTGAGAAAGAAACTTTTCCCACAGCAAGATGAATACCAGCGTCTTTATCGTTCTTAAACTCTATTTTTCCTTTCCTTACATCCTTTACTGCTTCAGCTATTTCATTGGTAACCGTACCTGCCTTCGGACTGGGCATTAAGCCCCGCGGCCCCAAAATCTTTCCTAATTTGCTTACTTGACGCATCACATTAGGAGGACAAATTACCGCATCAAATTCTAACCACCCCTTTTCTATTTTTCCGATTAGTTCCTTAAAACCAACAAACTCAGCACCGGCATTCTTGGCTTCTTGAGCTATTTTTTTATCTTCGCAAAAAACCAACACCCTTTTCTCCTTGCCTGTCCCATGGGGTAAAACGGTATTTCCTCTCACTAACTGCTCTGTTTTTTTAGCCTCAATACCCAGTTTAAAAGAAAGCTCCACACTTTGATCAAACTTAGGCTGAGGAATCTTCTTTAAAATTTCGATTGCTTCTTTTATCTCATAAACCTTATTCTTATCTACCGATTTATAACATTCTTTGATTCTTTTACTTTGCCTTTTCATCTTTCTCTTACTTGTGACTTGTGACTGGTGACTGGTGACTTCTTATTTTTATCCCCATACTTCTTGCTGTTCCGGCAATAGTTTTTATAGCCGCATCTAAATCGCCGCGAACATTCAAATCATTCATCTTAACTTTAGCGATTTCTTCTACATCCTGCTTACTTACTTCTCCAATTTGCTCTTTGCCGACATTACCGGAAGCCTTTGCCAATCCGCAGGCCTTTTTTAGAAGAATTGCCGCTGGCGGACTTTTGATGATAAAATCGAAAGATTTATCTTTATAGATAGTCAACACAATTGGCAAAATCAATCCTTCTTTGCCCTTTGTTTTTTCATTAAATTCCTTACAAAATCCCATAATGTTAACGCCATGCTGTCCCAAAGCAGGACCTATGGGAGGCGCCGGGTTTGCTTGTCCAGCAGGAATCTGCAATTTAACCTTCGTTATAATTTCCTTAGCCACTCCCTCCTCCTTCGCTTCGCTCAGTCGTCAGAATGTAAATTTTAATCCGCCTCAGACGGATTGCATTTTGCATTGATGTTACATCTTCTCCACTTGCCAATACTCTAATTCTAAAGGGGTCACTCGCCCAAACATAGAAACGCTCACTTTCAATCTATCTCTTTCTTCATCTATCCCCTCAATCGTTCCCATGAAATTAGCAAATGCTCCCTCTTTTATCCTTACTCCCTGCCCTTTCTGAAAAACAATTTCTGGTTTTGGCTTCTCTTTTTTCTTCTCTAATTGTTTCAGAACAGTATCTATCTCTTTTTTCTGCAGAGAAAAAGGTTCATTTTTAAAACCGATAAACCCGCTCACCCCCGGCACATTCTTTACTAAATCTAAAGTTTTATCATTTAATTCCATCTCAATTAAAATATAACCGGGGAAAAGTTTTTTCTGTATAATCTTTTTTTCTCTCCCTCTAAACTCAGATACTTCCTCAGCAGGAATTAAAATCTGAGAAAAAAAATCCTCTTCATGCCTCTCTCTAATTCTGTTTCGCAACCCCTCTTTCACCCTCGCTTCATAACCTGTTTGGGTGTGAATTACATACCATTGCTTCATCGGATAAAAACTCCTAATATATGAGAAAGAAAAAAATCAACAATGCCAATAAAAATTCCCAATAAAATTGTTCCAACAATTACGGCAATTGTAGAATTAATCAATTCCGACCTTGTTGGCCAAGAAACCTTTTTTAATTCTCCTTTTACTTCTTGAAAAAATCTTTTTGTCTGAGGCATTTCTATCAGAAAACAGTCTGCAGTTAACAGTCAACAGAAATCCGAAATCCGAATGACGAAATCCGAAAATAAAGAACAGAGTAGACTGATTTTTCTTATCTTTATCTTATCTGTTTTCTGTAGACTGATTTCTGTTTTTCTTCTTTTGGCAGGAGCGACAGGAATTGAACCTGCAGTCCCGGTTTTGGAGACCGGCGGTTTGCCGTTAACCAACGCTCCTTATTATAAATCCCAAATTACAAATAACAAATCCCATCCGCCTGAGGCGGACCAAATCTCAATGACCAAATAACCAAAACAATCACCTTAAATATTTTTCTTTGTTTAGATCATTGTAATTTGGAGCTTGTGATTTGTTTGTTATTTGGTGCTTGGTGCTTGGAATTTACTCAACTTTGGCTTTGCCAAAATTAAGTTCACCATCTAAAATGAGCAAATGCACGATTCGACTCGGCCATTCTATGCATATTGTCCCTTTTTTTGATTGCCGCACCTTGCCTATGATAAGCATCTAAAATTTCTTGGGCTAGCTTTTCCTGCATTGGCTTGCCTTTTCTCTTACGAGCAAAATCTCTTATCCAGCGTAAAGCAAGGGTAAAACCGCGTTCTTGCTTTACTTCCATGGGAACTTGATAAGTAGCTCCGCCAATCCGTCGCGGACGAACCTCCAGCAAAGGACGCACATTTTCTACTGCCTTCTGGAAAATAAATAAATCCTTTGGCTTCTTGCCCCCTTCTTGTTCGGAAATATCCTCAGCTTTTTTTTCAATTATTTGGAAGGAATCATAAACTATTTTTTCAGCTACGCTTTTTTTTCCATCAATTATTATTATGTTAATAAATCTGCTCACCAATTTGCTATTGTATTTCAAATCGGGTTGGGTTTTTCTTTTTGTCGCTTTTCTTCGTCTCATTTTAATAACATTGCGATTTAACCTCTCGCATCTGTTTTAAACTATATTAAGCCTTGTCCTTTTTGGGACGCTTTGCCCCATATTTTGAACGCCCTTTTTTTCTGTTCTCTACACCCGCGGTATCCCTGCTCCCACGCACGATATGATACCTTACCCCGGGTAAATCCTTTACCCTTCCTCCTCTAACGGTAACAATCGAATGCTCTTGCAAATTATGCCCAATTCCGGGAATATAAGCAGTTACCTCTATCCCATTGCTTAAACGCACACGAGCCACCTTGCGCAGTGCTGAATTAGGTTTTTTAGGCGTTTGGGTTTTAACTTGAAGACAAACCCCTCTTCTAAAAGCACAATTCTTTAAGGCTGGGCTTTTACTTTCTTTTTTCGATTTTTTTCTTCCTTTACGAATTAATTGGTTAATAGTGGGCATTATTTAAGTTGCAAGCTAACAAGTTACAAGCTACAGGCAAGAAAAAGAAAGACTTCATCTTAATCTTACTTGAAACTTGCAGCCTGTGGCTTGGAGCCTTCCGCTTTTACT
>DAOWIN010000021.1 GCA_030640885.1 Candidatus Omnitrophota bacterium | reverse complement strand
GGTGTGCAGGAGTCCTCGTTTGTCAAAGGCACAATGATGTTTGGTTCGGATATTGACGGGTTAACTGTTTATTACAAACAAGGGGCTGCAGTTGAAGAGGTAGAATCGGCTAAGCAGGAATTCGCAACAGCTCTGCGGGAAATAGGAATAGTCCAACAGCGTATAAAATGGAAGAAGGAGCAATCTATCCCGAGTGGGAAGAATGTTTCGTTGCTGTCTGACGGATTGCTATACGATAAGGAGAAATTAAAATATAGGCAAAAAGATAGCAAGAGAGAAAAAACCTATATGCGTGGGCAGTTATTCAGGAGATGGAAGATACCAAGCTACCTTCCGTTTATAAAAAGATTTTCTCTAACATCTGAAGAAAAAGACCTTTTAAGAAGCATACATGGATTAAGTATGATGCGAAATTTATCAAAAATTTCTTCCCCGACCTTATTTCTTGCGGGAGAGAATAAAGTAAAGGTTTTGGAGGGATTAGAAAAGAAAGGATTTATTTCATTAGATATAGGAGGATTTTTAGGGACTGATATTAGTTGGAAACGCGTTCAGGCAAAATGGACGGATAATCCCAGTATTGATTTTGCAGTAGTTACTCCTGCTAAGCAAATAAACAATAAACAATTAAGAAAAAAACCTTTAGCGAATATTGTTTCTACTATAACCCTGCTAATCCTTGGTATAGATAGTAAGAACGCAGGTCAAGTTCGCCCGTTAGTTGTTTCACAAGACACATCTCCAAAACAAACGACAGATAGAACAAAGGAAACAACAGCGATAGGATTAGAGATAGAGACTGGAGGAGGGGAGCCTATATTAGAAGCATTGAAACGGGGGCCAGTAGATTTACGAAGTTTACAGAGAGAACAACTGGTAGATACAAGGAGTAATCGCATAGATGCGTTTTTATCAGATATGCCGGGTTGTTTAGATTTACTACATAGTTTAAAGACTTATCTATTGGAGCCTTTGAAAGCAGGAAATGAGGAATTGGCTGCGGCGCGCAAACAGCAGATAATAAAAATGTTTCATAATGGAATTAGTTTAGGTTTGTCAGAAAAAATAATGGCTGTTCAATTAGCGCGTAGCGATGTAGTGGATAACTTAACAAAGGGATTATTTAATTTTTATTTTGAAATATATATGGATATTATGTATCCGACAAGGCTTGATTACTCTTCCAATCATAATGAGGCATTAAAAAGCAATTATAAAAATCTTGATGAGGGAGAAAAGGGTCTTTTGGCAAAAAAGGGTATAACAACTGAAAAAATGTACGGTGATTTTTCCAATACTTTATTGGATTCGCTTAAAAAAGAAATGACAAGTGTGATAACAGCTAAAGGTGAATTTTACATAAAAAAGCGGGGATTGTTGTTCCTTGCTGGAGAAGAAAAACAAACTCAACAAAAGGTATTTATCGTATATCTTCCCAGCATTGCTGTGGCGCAAGTAATAAATTTAGACGAGGATAGCGGGAAATGTATTCCCGAAGTTAGATTACATTGCTTTGAAGAGGATGCTCAGGCGAGAGCGTGGCTTGATTCGTTTAATAATTTAACAAAGTTATCCCATGATTCTCCGTGGGAAAGGTTTTTAAACACATATTCGCTTGGTCTTCCAGATACGGTTACGCCCAAACGACTATTGCAATTAGCCGAGATGGGTTTAGATAATAGAAAAATACTTCATCTTACTAAGGAAGGAAATGTTGAAAGCAGAATTGAAAGTTTAATCGGGCTGGGTCTGCAAAAAGAACAAGGATATCTAATAAATTACATAGTTGACGATATAAATAACCACAACGCAAATAAAAGAATAAGCCAAGTGGAGAATTTATGCCAAGAAGATGGGTTGTTAGAACAGTATCAGCTTAATTTTATTCTCAGTCTTTTCTATGAGTGGGCGGCTTGGGTAGATGGGTTTGAAAAGGAAGAAAAACGCAATCAATACGCAAATATTTATGGAATTATAGACTTTAAGCTATGGTTAGAGGGGATTGAGAAATATCCTAAACAGATAGAGCTTAGTCCGCAATTTAAAACTGTTTTTAGAGAAAATGGGGCAAGCCGGCATAAACTAAGCGAAAAGGAATACGCGCAATTAGCTTCTGCAATAGTTAAAGTAATTACCGCAGCCGAAACAAACATTTCCCTAAATAACATAACAATAGAACAGAATAATATTATAGTATTTTGTCGCCGCAGGGGTAACAGCTGGCAATATGTCTTTTATGATAAAAAATGGGAGTTTTCGGCAGTTGTGGATGAGAAAGGGAGGATAATAGAGCTTTGCGATAGGATACTGAAGAGATTTAGCAGAAATGAATTGCCTATTATAGATGGCAGCAGGCTTAAACAGGGTTTTTGCTGGGCAGAGGATAATTTTATGAGCGCACAGATTGATGAATTACAGATAGAACAGAGCAAAGAAATAAAGCTAATAGAACCTGTGCAGGAAGATAAAGAAATAATCAACCGCATTCTCGGGCCTATTATTAGCGAAGAAAAGGCTTTGAAGTCTATCCTAACAGAAAAAATGACGCAGATTACTAACTTAATGGCAAACTGGAGCGAAGAAAATCGGCTAAAAATAGAAGCCTTGCTAAATGCCTTGGAGCGAGAAAGGCCGGAATTATGTTTACTGCATATGCTACTTTATTGCTACATAATAGATTCGCCGCTTAGTTCTGAAAACATAATTTTGCACTTATTCAAAGAAAGCCGGAAAAAGGGCAATGATAGCGATAGATACATAATAGAAACGATGTTTAGATATGCAGAGGACAAAAAACTAATTTTCTCAACCCAGAGAAGAAAGGGAGGGGTAATATCCATTAGCTTAACAGATTTTGCCAAAGCCGAAATAAGCAGGTTTATAGAACAAGGCGTAATTAGCGAACAGTTTGAACAGAGATTACGCTGGCGAGAAAAGGGAGAATTATACGCAGAATTGACCATTGAAGAAATGAAATATAGCCAACCTTCTCAAGAATTGGAAAACATAATCGTTCAGATGCATAGCGGGGAAAGAATAAATGAATCAGAACTTTCTAAAGATGCCCGCCATCTTATTTTTAGGCATTTGCAAGCTTTAATAAGCGATGAGGATTGGGAATGGAGCTTCCCCAAAGAAATAGCCAATGAAATTATGCAGTTATTGCTTGCGTCTGGTATAGAAGAATATATTAAAGAGGATATACTTGCTTATAGAGAACTTATAGCCGCCAAGGCTTCTGGCGATTTAGATTCTTTTAAATCTCGGCAATTTGAGAAGCTCAAAGAGATCGCCTATTATTTTGCCAATCAGGTTAAAATATTAAAAGAAGCAGGTTATGCAGGGATTAGACTTGAACTGGCAGAGATGCAGTTGGTTAATTATAACGCTGAGGAGCTAATTAAACAGGAAGAAATGGACAGAGGATTCTTAGACAATTTCCCCCCTGATTTGCGAGATTTAATAAGTCAGGTCGCAGATTTGTTAGATGAACAAATAAGTTTAAAAGGCACTGATAAGAAAACAAAGAATCTTATAAAACACGCAGAAAGACAGGTGCAAGAAAAGGTTGCTCTTTCTAAGAAAAATGCTAAAAAAATTGCTGCAGCTATAATAAGCAGTGCAAAATTCAAAGAGGTATTAGCCATAGACAATGAGATTGAGCGGCTTGAAAAAGCACATTGCATTGATATGATGTATGGTTTTTTATACTGGCTGAAAAACAGCTTTGAACGAAATTTAGGGATTAAGGAAAAGGATTTTCTTAAGGTCTTTGTGGCAATGGTGAAGGAAGGAAAGTACACCCCTTCTGGTTCCATCTCC
>DAOWIN010000102.1 GCA_030640885.1 Candidatus Omnitrophota bacterium | reverse complement strand
TGATTTAGAAATTAATCAAGAGGTCGATGTGGATGTTGATATTCATAACACAAATGAGCATATTGGAATTTGCTTAGGTTATGCGTTTAAAGATGCATAAGGGGATAAAAAGGGAATAAACAGAATTGGTTTTTCCGCCGTGCCGATGGACGAGGCATTGACGCAAATAAGTGTAGATATAAGTGGGCGTCCATCTTTGAATTTTACAGAGATTAGTCCTACAGTAACGCGACTTATTCCTCAAGATGTAAAGTACACCTTTGAAGATGCTAAGCATTTTTTACAATCTTTTGTGAATAATTGTGGTATGAATATGCACATTAGTATTAAATCTTCCTCAGATTTACACCACATATTAGAAGCAATTTTTAAGGCGTTAGGGATTGCTTTGGATAAAGCGACTCAAATTGACCTGCGGCGACAAGGTGTTCCTTCTACAAAAGGAAAGATATAGAGAGGTATAAACTCTATCGCCTTTATAATGAAAAGGGCGGTTAGCTCAGCGGTAGAGCACTGCGTTCACATCGCAGGGGCCACAGGTTCGAGCCCTGTATCGCCCACCAAAAATTTACTTCGTAAATTTTTGATCCTGAGGAACGAGCGAAGCGAGCAACGAGGATAAAAAAATATCGTGAACCTAAAGCAACAAATCAACATTTTAGTTAAACTGCAAGCATTAGATAGCCAGATTTATGAATTGAACTTCGAGAAAAAAGGGATTCCCGTAGAATTAAATTTATTAAAACAGGAATATGAGAGAAAAGAAGAAGAGGTTAAACAAGCTGAGCAAAAGGTAAAAAATAAACAATTAGAAAGCAAGAAGATGGAAGGAGATTTGAAAAGCAAAGAGGAGACAATAAAAAAACAACAGGGGCAGTTATATCAAATAAAGACGAATAAAGAATATGATTCTTTGGAGAAAGAGATCAAAAATCTAAAGGCCGATATTTCTTTATTAGAGGAAAAGATAATTGGTTTGTTAGATGAAGTTGAGCAAGAAAACAAAATCTTTTTGCAGGAGAAACAAAATTTAGATAAAAAGAGGCAGGATTTGCAGAAAAAAGAAGAGATCGGAAACAATCGTTCCCAGGAAATTAAACAGCAAATAGAAGAATTGGCTCAAAAGAAAAAGCCCTTTGCTTCCACTATTGAACCTTTGCTTCTTTCTCAATATGAAAGGATTTTAATTAAGAAAGAAGGAAAGGCAATAACAGGGGTGAAAGACGGTGCTTGCGAGGAGTGCCGTTTTATGCTTACTCCCCAGATTATTGAAGAAATAAAAATGGGCGAAGAATTAATATTTTGCAACAGTTGCTCGCGGATACTTTATGAAGCAGTCAACAGTTGACAGTCAACAGTCAACAGAGGACGGAGGACAGAGGGCAGAAAAATCTGTAGACTGATTTTTCTTTTCTTGTCTATTTTCTGTAGACTGTAGGCTGTAGACTGAAGGAGAAGATATGGGAATGTGGGTTGGACGGGGCAGAAAAGCCCGCAGATGTTATGGTTTTGATGAGGTATCTTTAGTGCCCGGAGCGGTTACTATTAACTCCGAGGAGATAGATATTTCCTATGAGATTGGAGGGAAAAACTATCTTGTTCCAATAATCGCCGCCGCAATGGACGGCGTAGTAGATGTTAAATTTGCCATTGAAATGGGCAAATTAGGTGGTTTGGCGGTTTTAAATTTAGAAGGAATTCAAACAAGATACGAGCATCCCGAAGAGGTATTAGAAAAAATTGCCAGTGCTTCTCCAGAAGAGGCTACCGGATTAGTGCAAAGCATCTATTTAGAACCGATCAAAGAGAAGTTAATTAGCCAAAGGATTAAGGAAATAAAGGATGCGGGTTCGCCGGCAATAGTAAGTTCTATTCCCCAACGAGCAGAGCAATTTGGTAAGATTGCCGAGGAGAGCGGAGCGGATATATTTGTGGTACAGGCAACAGTTACCACTGTCCAACATATTTCTTCACAGTATAAAAGCCTTGATTTTTTTAAATTCTGCCGCGAAATGAAGATTCCAGTGATTGTTGGAAATTGTGTTACTTATAAAACTAGTTTAGAGTTATTGAACACAGGGGTAAGCGGTTTGCTAATTGGCATTGGACCGGGAGCGGCTTGCACAACCCGCGGAGTTTTGGGAATTGGTGTGCCTCAGGTTACGGCTATTTGTGATTGTGCCGCCGCGCGCGATTTCTATTATAAAGAAAAGGGTAGGTATGTTCCAATTATTGCCGATGGCGGAATGGTGCGCGGCGGAGATATATGCAAAGCCTTTGCCTGCGGAGCAGATGCAGTAATGGTTGGTTCGGCTTTTGCGCGGGCAAAAGAGGCGCCGGGTAGAGGCTATCATTGGGGAATGGCAACTCCTCATGTTAATCTCCCGCGAGGGACGCGTATCCGCGTGGGGACGACTGGCACGCTGCGAGAGATTATTTTTGGTCCGGCTTGCTTAGATGATGGTTCGCAAAATCTTGTCGGAGCTTTAAAAACCTCAATGGGTAGTGTGGGGGCGAAAAATATCCGTGAGATGCAGCTTACCGAGATTATCATTGCTCCTTCTACTCAAACCGAAGGCAAGATTTTCCAGTCGGCTCAAAAGATTGGAATGAGGAAGTAAGGAGCTGAGCTAAAGTAGATAGGTCCTTCAAATGCTCCCATAGGTCGCATTTTCAGGATCAAATTTTGCGAAGCAAAATTTGGCGGTGTAGCTCAGAGGTCAGAGCGAACGGCTCATACCCGTTATGTCATTGGTTCAATTCCAATCACCGCCACCAGAGAAAGATTGTTTATATCTGAAAAAGGGGAGCAGTGTGCATTAAAATAGAGCCTAATAAATGCCAAGTTTTATTGTAAAGGTCAAAAACACAATCAAAAAATACAGCTTGTTCTCTGAAAATGACAAATTAATTGTGGCGGTTTCGGGCGGAGCAGATTCGGTTACGCTTTTATTTCTTCTTTTTTTTCTCAAAAAGGAGTATAATTTAGATATATCTGTTGCCCATTTTAATCATCAAATTCGCTTGAAAGAAGCGGAAGCAGATGCTTTATTTGTCCAAGAAATCGCCGCAAAACTCAATCTGCCTTTTGTTCTTAAAAAGAGGGATGTGCCGCTTTATGCTAAGAGAAAAAAGCTTTCTTTGGAAGAGGCGGCAAGGAATTTAAGGTATGAATTTTTGGAAGAAACGGCAAAAGCAAAAGGGGCAAATAAGATTGCTCTGGGGCATAATAAAAATGACCAAGTAGAAACAATTTTGATGCGTCTTTTGCGCGGTGGCGGCAGTCAGGGCTTAGGTGGAATGCTTCCCAAGAGGTTGCTTGCTGAAAAAGTTAGTATTATTCGTCCCTTAATTGAAACCTCGCGGCAGGAAATTTTAGATTTTCTAAAACAGAAAAAGATAAAATTTAGGGAGGATAAAACCAATAAGGAGACAATTTATCTAAGGAATAGGATTCGTTACCGTCTAATTCCCTATTTAGGAAGATATAATCCCCGGATTGAACAGATTTTATTTAACACTGCCGAGAATCTAAGAGAGGAAAATGGGTATTTGGAACAGGTAGCCCAAGAAGCATTTTCACAAATTAGTCAGTATGAGGATAAAAAGGTCACCCTTTCTTTGTATAAACTTAACAAACTTCATCCAGTTTTGCAGAAAAGGGTTTTGCGTTTGGCAATCAAAGGGGCAAAGGGGAATACAAAAGAAATTACCTATCAGCATTGGCAGACGTTGGATCTGTTAATAAATAAAAATGAAGGGAATCTATTTTTGGATTTACCGCAGATTAGAATTCAAAAAAAGAATGATAAAGTTATCTTTTTAAGAAGCAAGCCCGGTATGCGTCCTAAAAAGATTAAAACGAATAAAGGCAAATAGAAATATAGCGAAGTTATAGCAAGGAGAGAAAAATATGGGAGTTTTTTCAATGAGTAATATTGATAAGTCCAAGATTAATAGTAAGCCAAATCATAGCGATGCTGATCTTAAGAAAAATATTCAAGAAAAGAATAAACAGGAGTATAAAAAACCTGATTGGCGGGGTTTAATTATTTGGCTGATTATCGGTTTCTTTTTTATCTATCTATATAAATTTTCGCCATTAGCAACTAAACTTACTCCTCAAATCCTTTCCTACCCTGAATTTTATGCTATGGTTTCTCAAAATAAGGAAAGCAACGAGATCAGGTCTTGTTATAAAACAGGTGAGCTTATGCAGGGTGAGCTTAGCGATGGTAGATTTTATCGGGTTTATATTCCCGAAAATGACCCTGAGTTGATAAAGGTGCTTAGGGAAAATGTAGAGATGTTTAGAATTGGTCCGCAAAGAACCTTTTTTTCCACCCTTTTACTTTCCTTACTGCCAATGGGTTTATTTATTATGTTTATCTGGTTTATGACGCGCAAAGGGATGCAGCAGGGAGCCGGAAAGATTTTTTCCTTTGCCAAAAGTAAGGCAAAGCTTTCGCAGGATGCAGTAAAGACTACCTTTAACGATGTAGCCGGCGTGGATGAGGCGAAAGAGGAATTGCAAGAGATTATTGGGTTTTTGAAAAATCCCAAGAAATTCCAAAAATTAGGAGGGAAAATCCCCAAGGGTGTTTTATTGATGGGGCCGCCGGGTTGCGGAAAAACCGTTTTAGCCCGAGCAGTAGCCGGGGAGGCTGAAGTTCCCTTCTTTTCTATCAGCGGTTCGGATTTTGTAGAAATGTTTGTGGGAGTGGGCGCTAGCCGTGTGCGTGATCTTTTTGAACAAGCGAGAAAAGCGGCAAAAGCTGAGAACAAGGGATGTATAATATTTATTGATGAAATTGACGCTGTAGGTCGTCATAGAGGTAGCGGTTTAGGTGGTGGTCATGATGAGCGAGAGCAAACATTAAACC
>DAOWIN010000158.1 GCA_030640885.1 Candidatus Omnitrophota bacterium | reverse complement strand
GACTGGTGACTGGTGACTTACTTATCTCCACTAAATCCGAAACTACTGCGCTGGCGGTAGGCAACATTCCCGCTCCTCGCCCATAAAAAAATAAATTGCCGGTTGTGTCTCCGTTCAAAGAAACGGCGTTAAAATCTCCATTTACCTTTGACAAAAGACAATCTTTAGGAATAAGGGCAGGATAGACATAAATTCCAACACTGTTTTGCTCAAACTTTCTAACAATTGCCAAAAGCTTTATTGCATAACCAAACTCGCGCGCATATCTCAAATCCTCCAACCGAATATTTTCTATCCCTTGGCAAAAGATATCCTTTGGTTCTATGCTAACATCAAAAATAAGACGGGATAAAATAGCAATTTTGTGTCGAGAATCAATACCTTGAGTGTCTAAAGAAGCATCTGCCTCGGCAATTCCATCAGCTTTTGCTTGAGCAATCGCTCTCGCAAACTCCCAACCGTTCTTTTCCATTTGAGACAAAACATAATTAGCCGTTCCATTTACAATTCCTAACAAAGAATCTATCTTGTTGACAGGCAAACTCTCCTTTAAAATTTTGATTATGGGAATACCCCCGCAAACGCTTGCCTCAAACAAAATGTCTTTTTTATTATCAGATGCAACCTTAAACAATTCCCTGCCCTCTGCGGCTAACAAAGCTTTATTAGCCGTAATCACATCTTTTTTGTTGCTTAATGCTTTAACAATGAATTCTTTTGCCGGATGAATTCCCCCGATAAGCTCAATAACCACATCAATCTCCGGATTATCCAAAATCTCGTTCGCATCATTAGTTAAAATTTCTTGAGCAACCTTTACACACCGGCGAGAGTCAATATCTTTATCGGCAATTAGTTTAATCACGAATTGGCAATTGCTTTTTTGGCAAAGCATCTCCTTTTTTTCCTGCAATATTTTTACTACTCCCGAACCAACTGTGCCAAAACCGATTAAGCCAATATTGAGGATTTTCATTTTAATTCCTTCCCAGAAATTTTAATATTTGCTCTCTGAATTTTTCTAAGTCCTTTACTCGGCTTTTCAAAATTTTATAAATTCTCTCTCGGTCAATCTTCCCATATTCATGAACCAAAATATTCCTAAACCCTATCATTGCTGTAAGTTTATCAGCTAATTTTTCTGAAAATATTTTTTCGGCAAAAAGAATAGAAATTGTTTCGTAATTGCTTTCCGGTTTTTTTAATCCTAAATCAATAATGATAAGATGCAAGATATCAATAACTATTTGAATGCAAAGGTGAAGGTATCTTTCCGCAGTGCCAAATAAATGAAAATCAGAGAGAAAAATCTTTTGGCTTTTTGCCTCTATTTGAATCTGTTTTAAGTAATTCAAATATTCGCCAAAATTCTCTAATTTTTCAAAGATTTTTTGCCGGGTCAAATTGCTCATAAATCACTTTACCGTGGACAGCATCCTCTGATTATATCTCTCCATTATGGGCTTAAAATCAAAATACTGATTTAAAACCTTCATTTCAAACTCAATCCTTTCATTTTCATCTCTCTCGAAAATTAACTCGCCTTCTTTTAAAATAACATATTCAAAAAATACAGAACTTATATCATTCAAGATTATCACATCTACCTCTTTCCTTAAAAGTTTGGAAAGGGCGGTTATAAGATTTAATCGTTTTTTAAATAAATCTTTACATCTATTTCTATCTAAATAGACGGCAACATCAATATCGCTTTTTGAAGTGAAATTTCTATACGCAAGGGAACCAAACAGATAACAAAACAAAACATCCTTTTGTCCTTCAAAAAAAATCTCTAAATTTCTTGTTAAATCTTCTGGAATAAAAAGTTTTTCTTCCATTGTAACCAAGCAAATATAATCTATACCTCGTCGTTCGCTTTGCTCGCTCCTTGACTCGCGCCTTCGGCGAGAAAGGTATGGTCGGGACGGGCGGATTCGAACCGCCGACCCCTTGAACCCCATTCAAGTGCGCTAGCCAAACTGCGCTACGCCCCGTTAGAGAGTGTCCCGATGTATGTCGGGACACTCAAATTTGAAACTATTTTGCTGCTTTTTTCAAAGCCGCTCCGGCAACAAAAGCCGGCACCTTCTTTGCCCTAATCTTGATCTTTTCCCCAGTTTGAGGATTTCTGCCTGTTCTTGCTTTTCGCGAACGGACCAAGAAACTTCCCAATCCGATAAGCTGAACCTTCTCTCCCTTGCGCAATGCCTTCTTTACTGCCTCGATAAAACCATTGATTACCCTCTGGACATCTGCCTTGGAAAGATCTGCTTTCTTAGCTACTACTTCCACTAATTCTGCCTTATTCATCTTTTTTCACCTCCTTTCCTTTCTCGCGAAGCGAGAGCCTGCGAGAGTGAGCGAAGCGAATGGAGCAGGATAAAGGTCTTCCTTTTCCATTCTTTCTTCTTTTTTCTTATTTCTTTTTTCTTTTCTCTTCGCGAAGCGAGAGCCTGCGAGAGTGAGCGAAGCGAATGGAGCAGGATAAAGGTCTTCCTTTTCCATTCTTCATTTTCTTATTCTTCCTTCATCTCCCTTAACATCAAATCCCTAACTGCCTGCTGGGGTTCCTTATCCTCAAACAACACCAAATAAACCTCTTTGCTAATCGGCATTTCTATATTATGTCTCTGGCTTAGTTTTACCACCGCCTGCACAGTGTTAACGCCTTCAATAACCATTTCTGTCTCTCGCAAAATTTTCTTTAACTTTTTTCCTTCACCGATTTCCTTGCCTGCCTTCCTGTTGCGGCTGTAATTGCTAAAACAAGTAGCCACCAAATCACCCATACCGGAAAGCCCGGCAAATGTAGAAAAAGAAGCCCCCATCTTTAATCCCAATCTTCTCATCTCTACCAAACCGCGAGTAATCAAAGCTGCTTTAGTGTTCGCTCCCAAACTCAATCCATCGCACATTCCTACGGCAATGGCAATAACATTTTTTAAAGAACCGCCCAACTGCGTACCGATGATATCAGAACTTGTATAAACCCGAAAATTCTGTTGAGAAAAAACCTGTTGGACCTTTTGGCTAATTTTCTTATCTAAAGAAGCGGCCACAACCGCGGTGGGAATATTGCGGGATACCTCCTCAGCATGGCTGGGACCGGAAAGAACGCACAAATTATCCGCTACACTCAATTCCTCATCAATAACAGCCGACATTAACATTAGACTTCTTTGTTCAATGCCCTTGGCTACATTTATAATTGTCTTTTGCGAAAGAGAATACTTTTTTAACCTTTTCACTGTAGATCGCATAAATTCAGCGGGGATAGCTAAAACGAGCAACTCCGCCGACTCAACTGCGATCTTTAAATCAGAAAGAATAGTGATACTATCGGGAATGCGCACATAAGGTAGAAATTTTTTATTCTCACGAGTCTTGTTTAAAAAATCAATATATTCGGGGAATACCCCCCAAAGACAAACCTCGTTTTTAACACTTAAAAGAATGCTTAAAGCCGTTCCCCAACCGCCATCACCCAAAACAGAAATTTTCATATTAACACTTTAACACTGTATCACTGATTACACTGATTAGAACACTGTTTACAAGTATTATTAGGGGCAACTTCTCTATCGTTCCTATAAGGAAAGCGCCCTTACAATGAATGCATCAGTGCTATCAGTGCTATCAGTGATGTAGTTTAGCAAATTTTTCTCATTTAGTCAATAAGCAAACAGAAACTCAGAGTTCATCAACAATTTATAAAGCTTAAATTTCTAATCCTAAACTCCCAGATTGGCAGAGGGAGTTAGATCTAAATCGGCAAAGTGTTTTTTGTTGCTCAGATGACAGGCTAAACCAGCTATCATTGCCGCATTATCGGTGCAGAACTGAAAGGCGGGATAAAAAAGATTTATTTTGTTCTGCGACACTGCTTCAAACATCCTTTTTTTCAAACAAGAATTGGCTGTTACCCCTCCTCCTAAAATTAGATTTCGGCATTTATTAAGCAAGCAAGCACCTATCGCTTTCTCTACCAAAACATCAACTACTGCTTTTTGAAAACCAGCGGCGATGTCGGACACACAAGCTACAGGCTGCAAGCTACAGGCTACAGGCTTTTTGTTTTTTATTTTTTGCCCTCTGGCTTGTGGCTTGTAACTTGTGGCTTGCAACTTGTATAGCACCGCTGTTTTTATCCCGCTAAAACTGAAATCAAAACTTCCCCTCAAAGGAGCACAGTTAAATTTTATCTTATCTGCATCTCCTTTTAAGGCTAACTTCTCAATTATTGGTCCTCCGGGATAATCCAAATTTAGAATCTTCGCAACCTTGTCAAAGGCCTCGCCGGCAGCATCGTCCCGTGTCTGCCCTAATAATTGATAATTCTCGAAACTTTTTAGATAGATAAGATTGGTGTGTCCACCGGAAATAACCATTCCTACAGCAGGAAAAATTTCTTTAAAAGCTATTGCGACAGGGTTTGTTTGTTTTGCAAATGCATAAAAATTTTTGTCTTCGGCAGAAGAAATAGGGAAGGAATACAAAAAGGGAGAATAAAGATGGGCTATTAAATGATTTATTTTTACCAACCGAATCCCTTTGCTAAAAGCCAGTGCTTTAGCAAAAGAAGTTCCCACTAAAAGAGAACCTATTAATCCCGGACCATAAGCAACAGCAATGGCGTCTATCTCGGCAAAATTAATCTTTGCCTTTTTTAAAACCCAATTTATCTTCTCTGAATGAGCGCGAACCGCTATCTCTGGAACAACTCCGCCAAATTGTCTATGAGCAAAAATGCTAGAAAAAACAATATTGCAAATTACTTTCTGCCCGTCTTCAACAACAGCAACTGCTGTTTCATCGCAAGAAGTTTCTATGCCTAAAATTAACACGCCCGCCTCACTCGCTCCGCTCGTTCGTCGGAATGTCTAATTTCTAATTGCTCTAATGTTTAATTATAGATCGTTGAACGCTGAAAGGTTGCGCTGCTCGTATCGTTTGATGTTCTACGGTTGCGTCTTGAATTTAGACGCTCACCGTTCAACCTTCAACGTT
>DAOWIN010000147.1 GCA_030640885.1 Candidatus Omnitrophota bacterium | reverse complement strand
GGTGAATTAGAAATTAGAACTTAGAAAATTAATCTGTTATTTTCAACAACTGCTTTATCTTTTCCCTGTCAAAACCTATTACTGTCTGGCCATTAATATCAATCACTGGTACTCCCATTTGACCGGATTTTTCAACCATTTCATCTCTGGCTTTCTCATCTTGAGATACATCAATATCCTCAAATTCAATATTATGCTCTTTGAGAAATTCCTTAAGGGTTACACAATAAGGACACGTAATTGTGCTATAAACCTTTACCATATACTACTATTATACACTATCTTTAAACGCTTGACAAAAGTAAATCTGTGGATTATCACGTGAGGTAAAATAACTAAAAGTCGCTCAGAAACGAGCGACTTTTCTATTTTCTAACACTTACTCCCCAAAAATCCTCCTCCAATTTTTAAGTAATTCTCTGGCCCTACTTTTTAGTTCTTCAGCTTGTTGTTTAAATTCTTCTTTTTTTATTCCGGAAACCGATTCTACAACTTGTTCATACCCTCTTTTAGTTATTTCAATTACGCTCTCTATTGTGCTTTTAACTTCGTCAGGAACCAATTCATAGACTTTTAATAAAATCTCTTGATTTTTTAAAGTAGATTCGGAGACTTTTTCAAGAGTTTCATTTATTTTCTCTTTGGCTTTTTGCTTAACTTCTTGTTCAGCTTTTTTCGCTATCTCTTTTGCTCTTTCAAAAGCTTTATTAAGATATTTCTCGTATTCTTCCAATAATTTTTTAGTTAACTCTTCCTTGCCTTTTTCAGCCATTTTTTCTGCCTCATAGAGTCGCCTTTCGGCCAACTTACTGTAACGCTCGGCTTTTCTGGTGTCACCGAAGCTAATAAAAATAATAAATTTCTCATACCAGATTTTTATTTTATAAAACGGACTATCCGGCATTATCTCCGGGCCCGGTAATCCATCCAGCAGGCCCGCCTGAACACTAATAGCGGATAATAAAAATAAAATAGAAATTGTAATAATAATTGCTTTTCTCATAATGTGCTTATTTCATCCTGATAGTTTTTTATATTTCCCAATTGCATCTCTTAGGGCCTCTGTGACCAGCTGAGCACAATGGATTTTTAATGGCGGTAAAACCCCCAAACTTTTAGAAACATCCTTAAAAGAAATTTTTAATGCTTTGTCCAAAGTTTTTCCTTTAGCTAGCTCACAAATCATATCCGATGCAGCTATAGCACTAGCACATCCAAGCGTCTGAAATCTGATATCTGTTATTTTTTTAGTTTTGTTAGCTGGCGGATTATCAACCTTCAAATATAAAGTCAAAAGATCTCCGCATCTGGGGTTTCCTGCATTACCAACAGCATCGGGATTCTTTATTTTCCCGAAAAATTTGGGATTGGTGAAATGTTGAATAATCTTTTTATTGTACATATTATATAAAAAGTATTTCAGTATTATCCTTTAACGGATTTTGAGGCTGTTTTGGCACGGTCCCCGAATGAAATGAGGGGCAAAACAGCCGAAACCTCGGAGTCAGCCGCTGGGCTGGCGAGAATGAGCTAAAGGATAATACTGAAATACTATAACAATTACCGTCCTGATATTTTCCTCAATCTCTCAACTACTGTCCACAAAACTTTAAGGAAATAATCTATCTCTCTAGTGGTGGTATATTTCCCCAAACTCACTCTTAGACTCGAATGGGCTTGAAGTTCCGAAAGCCCCATTGCCATTAAAACGTGAGAGGGTAAAAGTGCACGAGAAGTACATGCTGAACCAGTAGAAGCTCCTATACCCTCTTGATCTAAACTTATAACCAAGCTCTCTCCTTCAACCCCTCTAAAACTAAAATTAGCAATATGCGGCGCCCTTTCTTTTGGCTTCTCAGGGCCATTCAATTGACTCTCGGAAACTTTGGTTAAAACCCCTTTTACTAATTTGTCTCTTAACTTTTCTGTTTGTATCTTGTATCTTGTATCTTGTATCTTGATTTGCTCAAGAGCAAATCCTAATCCTGCGATTGCAGCTACATTCCCTGTTCCTGCTCTCAATCCCCATTCCTGATCTCCGCCAGTAATCATAGAAGAAATCGGTGTTCCCTGCCGAATATAAAGAACTCCAATTCCTTTTGGCCCATAAATTTTATGGCCAGATAAAGTAAATAAATCAACCCCCAATTTTTCAACAACATCACAGTTTAACCAATTAGCTGCCTGAACTGCGTCAGTATGAAAAAAAATCCGGTGTTCTTTATTTTTGTTAATTTCTTCAAGTAAACGGCCGATTTTTTGAATTGGCTGAATTGCCCCGGTTTCATTATTAACATACATTATTGAAACTAAATCAGTTTCTGGAATAATTTCGGCCTTTAAATCATCTAAGTTTATAATTCCGTCGTTGCCCACCGGCAGATATGTTATTTTAACATTTTCTTTTTCCAGATCATAACAGGTTTCCAATACTGCCTTATGCTCAATCTGGGAAGTGATGATGTGAATTTTCTCCCCGGCTCGCTTGCAACGCTTTAAAGCTTTAAGCAATCCCCGAATTGCAAAATTGTCACTCTCGCTGGCTGAACCAGTGAAAACAATTTCTGAAGATTTACAATTTAAAAATTTGGCCACCTGTTCTCTGGCCTTATCAATAGCTGTTTGAGCTTCCTGTCCCCAAGAATGGATAGAGGTTGGATTACCGTATTTTTCAGAAAAATACGGCGCCATTGCCTTTAAAACTTTCTTGTCTATTGGCGTTGTCGCCGCATAGTCTAAATAAATTTTTGCCCCTTGTTTCATATTCTGAATTATACTAATAAACTACCATTTTGGCAACAAAAAATAAAACGAGGTATTTGGCCTCGTTCTATTGAGTTTTATTTCTTTACTCACTTCCCATAGGTTTCTCTAATAATAGAGTACAAAGCATATTTTCTCTACGAGCATATGTTGTAGGCCATCGTAGTCCTAAGAATTTTACAATAACCTCTGCTCTTTTCCCATCTAACGTTATCTCCCTTTCCTTATTGTCAAATGTTAAAATAAATCTATAATATTCTTCGCTTTCTGTCATTTCGTCCTCCTAAAATTAAGTTTTTAAAGGACACTGGTTTAGTTCCTTCTCTTGTTTTTAAGTATAACAAAACAAAAACAAATAGCAAAAAGAACAACCCTTCCCGAAGGAAGGATTGTTCTATGTGCAGCTTCTAATCCGAAGATTTTCCACTGCACATTTTTATTTTAACTCCTAAGAAATGCCTGTCAAGTTCAGCTGTGGATAACCGGTGGATAATCCTTTGTCAAGACATAGTAAACATTCCTTCCTTTTTTGCCTATTTGTTTCACCAGTCCCAATCTCTCTAATTCGTCCAAATCCTTAACTGCGGTTGTATCACTAACCTTATTAAGCTTTCTATATTCTTCATTGGTAATCTTGCCTTTCTTCTGAAGATACTCAATGGCTTTTTCTAATCTATTAGAAATCGGCCTTTCTTTGCTAAGCTTAATTCTCTGTCTGGCTTTAACCAGGGCAAAAACAACCCAAATTAAAACAACAAAAATAAAAATTATAGTTGTAATTACAAAATATCCCATAACAACGCTGCGCCAATTGCTCCGGCGTCTTCGCCGAGTTTGGCTTTAACGACCTTAGTATTTTTTGCCAAGGGAGAAAGTACGTTTTCTTTCATTGTTTTTCTGGCTGGATTAAAAATAAACTTTCCTGCATTGGCTATCCCGCCTCCAATTATAATAATATCAGGATTTAGCATATTAACCAAATTAGCCAAACCAATTCCTAGATACTCTCCTATTATTTGATAAACCCTGATTGCTTTCTTATCGCCTTTCTTAGCTAAGTTCATAATTTCTGTGGGAATCGTACCCTTACATCCAATTTCTTTGGCAACTCGCATTGTGCCCTTCGTTGAAACATAGGCCTCTAAACAACCATTATTTCCGCAGCTGCATTTCCAGCCACCTTTCTTGATAATCATATGACCAATTTCACCGGCGCTACCTTGACTTCCATAAAAGAGTTTTCCTTTTAAAATTAAACAACCACCCAGCCCAGTACCTAAGGTCAAACCAATAATATTTTGCTTCCCCTTGCCTGCTCCTAACAACCTTTCGGCTATACCAAAACAATTAACATCATTATCTATCATTGTTTTTATCTTGAATTTTTTCTGAACTAAATCAGCCAAAGGAAGATTGGTTAACGCTTTCACGTTAGGAGGCTTCAGAACCACCCCTTTTTTCAAATCTATCGGCCCTGGCGCCCCGATACCAATTCCCTTAATTTTCTTCTTACTCATTAAATGCTCAATACAATCAAAAATCTGGGCAATTATTATTTTTTTATTGCTTATTGATTTGGTCGCAACCTTCATTCTTCGAATGACTTTATTGCCTTTTACTAAGACGCTATTTATTTTATGACCACCGATATCTAGACCTATGTACATAAAGAGGAAATCTAGTATATGATTTTTGCGACTTCAAGGGGGAGTCCTTAATGTAAAAACAATAGGGGGGTTGTAGGGTCGCCCCCTTGCCACAAAAGCAAAAATTATATACAGATTTCAAAGTTTTAAACTAAAATAAACCTCTCGCTTCCTCCCACATACTTTCATTATCATGCTTGGCTTTCAACCAATACCACCATTCTACTCCCCATAAATAAGCCTCGGAAAATCCAGCCCTTTTAGTATAATCAATATTTTTTCTAAACTCCTCTTTATTCATTAATTTAAACTGTGTTGTAAGCAAAAGATCCCAATTCTGTTTTGGCCCCCAGGGCTCGGCTTGTAATTCAACAACAATGATTTTATCAATATCAAAAAACTTGTTAATTAAAGCGCTTTTCCTTTGATAAAAAATTGCAGGAATCGGATAACGAATATGAGTGTCCAGATACTTTGCCCAAACAGTTCTATAAAGAGTGGTTCCTAAAATATCCGCTCTACGGGCAGCTCCTATCCAAGTACTAAATTCGCCGCTTTCGGTTATTATTATTTTCCTATCATCTAAAGATCTTACTAGGGCAATCTCTCTTTCTAAAAACTTTTTATCTATCTTCGGACACTCTCCAAAGGTTCTTAAAAATGGCTCATTTTCTACTTGCCAGAATTTAATCATCTCCCTATCTTTATAGTGCCCGATAACCCTTGAAATAACAACTAAAACCTCTTCCTGCTGTTCTTTTTCCGGCAGATTTTCAGCCCATTCAGGAATATGGCATTCCGGCCATCTGGGAAGTCGCCTGCCAACAGCTAAAATTATTTCTACACCTTTTCTTTCGGCTTCCTCAACTTGCCAATCCAAATCTTCAAAATCGAATTCTCCTTCAACTGGTTCAATTTCCGGCCAGTAAGCAATTAAGCGAATTTTTTTAATCCTCAAATCGTCAAGAATGGCTAAATATGCTTCTTTCCAATCTAATCCTAATTGTTCAGCGTAAATCTTGCTAAAAGTAACGCCGAAATCAATGCTTTCAACCGGCTTAGCTTTGCCGATAAAAAAGTAGCAAAATACAACAACAAGCAGTAATAATAAAACTAATCCTATAATAATAAAAATTCTCTTTATCATATTATTATTTACAAAACCAACACCATTAACCCTAAGCAAATAAGGATGATGGCGAAGATTTTTTGAACAAGAACCCTTCTCTCAAACTGCTCTTTCAACGAAGGAAATTTCCTAAATAAAAGAAAGGCCAATACTAAAAGAAATAAATACTGAACACCCTGCAGGGCGTTAACCAAGGTCACGCTGCCTAAAAATATAGCCCAATAAAGCAAAAGTCCGGACAAAGCCCCTAGGCTCTTGGCTGAAAGAAATAATCCAAGGGCCTTTGTTTTAATGGTTTCGCCTTTTTTAAAAATCATCTGACGAAAAGAAAGAGGAATCAATAAAAGTAAGGCTCCCAAAACCGCTCCTAAGCGAATCCAGATAATCCCACTAACAAAGTCCTGATTGAGAAAAACAAATTTAATCATCACAAAATAAACAGCAAAAACTAAAGCTGCTCCCAGGGCTGGTATAAAAGCTTTTGTTAAAACAATCTCCTTGTCTTTGAAAAAAACTTTGGTTTTGGTTACTAACAAAGAAAGAATTATTCCACCGCTGACCAATAAACAAAAGGCAAATAATTCTTTTAAACTTAATCGCTCACCTAAAAATATAAAGCTTAAAGCTAGGGTAAAAAGAGGAATGAGACCGCCAACTGTCGGAACAACCCTTGAAGCTTCTCCTTTATGTAAAGCAGTATAAAAAATAATTATAGCTAACAGCCAAACAATTCCAGCAGCAAGACTTATGATAATTTGAGTGACAGAGGGTATGGAAAAACCAAACGGCGCTAAAAGAAGAACAAAAATACTAAGAATTCCCATATAAAAAGCATAGCTTAAAGGATTGGGAAATCCTCTTTTTAAAAGGTACTTATCAATAATAAAAATACCAGCGTTGAGAAAATGAGCAATGATGGCGATTAATAACCAAGACATAATCTAAAAAATTTCTAATTTCTAATTTCTAATTTTCTAAGCCACTGGCCAGTATAAGATTTGGCTATTTTTGCTATCTGCTTTGGTTCGCCCTCGGCTACAATCTGGCCGCCCTGATCCCCTCCTTCAGGGCCAAGGTCAATAATCCAATCGGCATTTTTAATTATATCTAAATTATGTTCAATAACCAAAACTGTATTACCTTTATCTGCTAACTTTTTTAAAACATTTAAGAGATTTTTAATATCAGCTGGATGAAGTCCGGTAGTTGGCTCATCTAAAATATAAATAGTTTTGCCCGTGGATTTTCGAGCTAACTCAGTGGCTAATTTCACTCGCTGGGCTTCTCCACCAGAAAGTGAAGGAGCTGGTTGACCCAACTGAATATACCCCAAACCAACTTCATTAAGAACTGTTAATTTTTCTTTTAGGAATAAGCTGCCTTTAAAAAATGCCAGGGCCTCTTCCACGGTCATTTCTAAAACTTCTGAAATATCTACTCCCCTGTATTTAATCTCTAAAATTTCTTTATTATATCTTCTGCCCTGACATTCTGGGCACTCAATATATCTATCAGGAAGATAATACATCTCTATCTTTTTAAATCCAGCGCCCTGACACTCTTCGCATCTTCCTCCTTTAACGTTGAAGCTAAAATCTCCTGCTTTATAACCCCTTGTTTTCGCCTGTTTGGTTTTTACAAATAGATCTCTAACCTGAGTAAAAATTCCTGTATAAGTAGCAGGGTTAGAACGAGGAGTCCGACCGATTGGCGATTGATCAACAATTACTACTTTGCTTAAATTTTCTAAACCAACAATGTCTTTATACTCTCCTGGTTTAGTTCTAGCTCGATGGAATTTCTGAGCCAAGGCCCGGGCCAAAATATCATTCATCAAAGTACTTTTTCCAGAACCGGAAACACCAGTAATACAAGCAAATAAGCCGAGAGGGATTTTTACATCAATGTTTTTAAGATTATGTTCTTTAGCGCCTTTTATAATTATAAATTGCTTGTTGCTTGTTGCTTGTTGTTTGTTGTTTGTTTTAAATAATTCTATTTTCTTTTGTCCTGACAAATACTCTCCGGTCAAGGTTTTTGCTTTTAATAACTGACTGGGTGTTCCTTCAAAAATGATTTCTCCTCCATCCTCTCCAGCTCCCGGCCCTATATCAATTACCCAATCAGCTGACCTGATAGTTTGTTCATCGTGCTCAACCACTAAAACAGTATTGCCAATATCTCGGAGATTTTTTAGGGCATTGATTAATCTTTCTTGATCTCTGGCATGAAGACCAATTGATGGTTCATCTAAAACATAAAGGACCCCGGTCAATTTAGAACCTATCTGAGCGGCCAATCTTATTCTCTGGGCCTCTCCAACTGAAAGACTGGGAGCGTTTCGACTTAAACTAAAATATTCCAAATTAACATTAATCAAAAACTGTAACTGCTTAACTATTTCTTCAATAATCGGCCTGGCTATATGCAAAACCCGACGTTGCGCATCTAAACGTCGAGTTTTAAACGTCAATTCTTTAAAGAATTTTTTGCAATCCTCAATGCTCATATTAACAACCTCGTCAATAGTCTTTCCTGCCACTTTTACTGCCAGGGCTTCTGATCTAAGTTTTTTTCCCTGACAAACCGGACATACTTTAATAATCATGTACTTTTCAATCTCAGAGCGCGTATGTTCAGAATCTGTTTCTTTATAACGCTGCTCTAAACTGGGTACCACGCCTTCAAAGCTATCTCTGCCATAAAGAATTAAATCAACGACTTCTTTGGATAATCTCTTAACGGGCTCATTTAAAGAAAAATTGTATCTCTCGGCTAATCTTTCTAATGCCTGCCACTGAAGATTTTTACCTCCTTTTCTATAAGGAGTCATGGCCCAGGGACGAATTGCTCCTTCGGTTAAACTAAGTCTGGAATTAGGAATAACTAGGACTGGATCAACTTCTAATTTTACGCCCAGGCCAGTACAATCAGGGCAGGCGCCCTGAGGGCTGTTAAAAGAAAACAGCCGAGGTTCAATTTCTGGAATAACAACTTCGCATTTTTGACAAATAAATTTATTGCTAAATATTAAATCCCTTGACCCTGCCTTGCCCGCTTCGCCCCTGAATCGAGGCGAGCCCGCTTTAACAACTACAATAATTACAACGCCATTACCTAATTTTAGACCTGTTTCTATAGAGTCAAATATTCTGATTTTATCAGGATTTTTCTTATCAAAAACAAATTCGTCAATCACTACTTCAACTGAATAAGATTTCGCCTCATTCAGTTGAAACTCTTTTATCTTATAAACTTTTCCGTTTATCCTCGCTCGAATAAATCCTTTTTCTTGAAGATTTTTCAGAATCTTTTGTGGCTTCCCCTCTTTTATTGGAGCCAAAATATAGACCTTAGCACCATGAGAAGATCCTAAAATTTGACTAACTATCTGATTAGCGCTCTGGCGAGAAACTAATTTCCCGCACTCTGAGCAATAGGGTTTGCCAATTCGGGAAAACAAAAGACGGAGCAAATCATAAATCTCCGTCATTGTTCCTACGGTTGATCGGGGATTTCTTATAGCGCTTCGCTGATCAATAGAAATAGCCGGAGGTAAACCCTCAATTTTATCAACATCCGGTTTATCCATGGCTTCTAAAAACTGCCGGGCGTAAGAAGAAAAAGACTCAATATACCTGCGCTGACCTTCAGCATATAAAGTGTCAAACGCCAAAGAAGATTTACCAGAACCAGAAACACCAGTAACAACTACCAGCTTATTTCGCGGAATCTCAATATCAACATTCTTCAAATTGTGCACCCTCGCGCCTTTAACTATGATATTTTGTGTACCATCCTTTTTCATAACCTTTCTATTATACACGAAAAAATTTGTCAAGTATACCCCCACACCAATACATTGGTAGTGGGGGTAAAAAATTAACGGCTCATTTTCATGAACCGTTAATGTTGAGAATTAACGAAGAAAGACCTCGCTACATTTAGGTTTCTGCCAAAACCACGACCTGATTTGGCTTAACTTCTAAAAATCCTTTTTTTATTTCAACAATCTGCTCATCAGCCTTCTCATATCTTTCTGCTGATTTCTTCTTAATTCTAATCTTCCCGTTTATTAACGGCGTAATCAGAGGAATATGATAAGTTAAAATCCCCAATTCACCAGTAGGACCGGGAACATTAACCGATTCAACGTCACCGTCGAAAAGAGTTTTTTCTAAAGTGTGTATGCGCAAATTAAACATATTATTCAACTTCGTTTATCCCACCTTTCATGTAAAAATCCTGCTCATTTTTATCATCATGCTTCCCCTCTAAAATTTCTTTAAATCCCTTAATGGTTTCTGCTAAAGAAACATACTTGCCTTTACTGCTAGTAAATACCTCGGCAACAAAGAAAGGTTGAGAAAGAAAATTTCTAATTCTTCGAGCGCGATTAACAATTAATTTATCTTCTTCAGACAACTCCTCCATTCCTAAAATAGCAATAATATCCTGGAGATCCTTATAACGCTGAAGAACCCGCTGAACTTCCCGAGCTACTTCATAATGTTCTTTGCCAACAATCTCAGGATCAAGAACAATAGAAGTTGAATCCAAAGGATCAACTGATGGATAAATTCCTAATTCTGCCAGCTGTCGTGATAAAACAATGGTTGAATCAAGATGAGAAAAAGTAGTTGCCGGTGCAGGATCGGTCAAGTCATCGGCCGGCACAAAAATTGCCTGAACCGAAGTAATGGAACCTTTTTTGGTGGAAGTAATCCTCTCTTGTAATTCACCCATTTCAGTGGCCAAAGTCGGCTGATAACCAACTGCCGAAGGCATTCTGCCGAGCAAGGCAGAAACTTCAGAGCCGGCTTGA
Source organism: Candidatus Omnitrophota bacterium (assembly GCA_030640885.1). Classification (GTDB taxonomy): domain Bacteria; phylum Omnitrophota; class 4484-213; order 4484-213; family 4484-213; genus DAOWIN01. The sequence continues at coordinate 2,898 of DAOWIN010000147.1, read as the reverse complement.
GTAAAGCGGAAGATATTATCAATAAATAACAAAACATCTTTTCCTTCCTCGTCTCTAAAATATTCAGCCATTGTTAAACCCGCCAAGCCCACTCTCAGCCGCGCTCCCGGAACTTCGTTCATCTGACCAAAGGTTAAGGCGGTTTTTGCCAAAGTGCCTGATTCTTTCATCTCATGATATAAATCATTTCCCTCACGAGTTCTCTCACCTACACCAGCAAAAACCGAATAACCCCCGTGCTCAGTGGCAACATTTCTAATCAACTCCATCAGAAGAACGGTCTTACCTACTCCGGCTCCACCAAACAGACCAACTTTACCGCCTTTGGTAAATGGAGCAATTAAGTCAATTACTTTAATGCCGGTTTCAAAAACTTCGGTTTTAGTTGATTGGTCTTTAAGAGCTGGAGGATTTTTATGTATTGGCTGTCTTAAAACGTCTTTTGGTGCCGCCATCTCATCAATGGGCTCGCCCAAAACATTAAACATCCGGCCGAGAACCTTGTCGCCAACCGGCACAGTAATCGGCTTGCCTGTATCAACAACTTTCATTCCTCTTTTAAGCCCATCCGTAGAATCCATGGCTACTGCCCGAATTCGATTACTCCCTAAATGTTGAGAAGTTTCTAATACCAATTTTTTTTCCTTAAATTCAACTTCTAGGGCATCATAAATCCCCGGAAGTTCTTTTGGAAATTCCACATCAACCACAACCCCAATTATCTGCACAATTTTCCCTATGTTCATATTTTATTCAAGTGCCTCGCGGCCGGCGGTTATTTCGGTGATTTCTCGAGTAATCGCGGCTTGGCGGGCTTTGTTATAAAAAAGATTTAACTCCTCTAAAATTTCTTCGGCATTTTCCGAGGCATTTTTCATTGCCACCATTCTAGCTGAATGCTCCGAAGCATTAGCTTCTAAAATCATATAGTGAATCTGTATTTCAACCAACAACGGCAAGAGTTCGCTTAGGACTTTTTCCCGGGAGGGTTCAAAAAAATATCGATAGTTGAAAGTTGAAGGTTGCGAGTCGACTTTTTTTTCTTTTTCTCCTGCATATCTCCCTTTTTTCGGCACTATCCCCTCAATAATTTCCTTGATCCCCTTTTTGGTTATTGGAAGAGCCTGTCTAATAACTGCTTCCTGTCTTAAGGTTGAAACAAAATTTGTAAAAGCGCAAACGATTTTGGAATATTTTTTTTCTTGCCAGTCAGTTAAAATACGCTCAGCAACTGGTATTGTTTCGCCCAATTTAACAAAATCCCCAAAACCAATAAATTCTTCAGCAATTTCATTGCCTCGAAACTTAAAATAATCTCTGGCTTTTTTGCCAACCGTAATAATATCAATATTTTTAGACTCTGAATTTTTATCTAAATATTTCTGGGCTTTTCGCAACACGCCACTGTTGTATCCTCCGCAAAGACCCTTGTCGCTAGTTATAACTATTAAACAAATATTCTTACCTCGCCTTTTCTCCAACAATGGATGGATTTTTCGAGCGGTCTTTTGGCCTATATTTCCTAAAAGCTGTAAAGCGCTTTCAGCATAAGGTCTGGCAGCTAAGGCAAATTCCTGACTTCTCCGCATTTTAGTTGCTGAAACTGCCTCCATTGCCCGAGTTATCTGCTGGGTATTCCCTATAGACCGCATTCGACGCTTAATGTCCCTTGTCGACTGCATGTTTAAAAGTTGCTTTAAAATCGTTAATTATCTTCTGTAATTGCCCTTCGTTTTTATTGTCAAGGTCCCTATTCTTATGAATTTCCTTGAGCAATTTTGGATGCATATTTTCTAAATGCTCTAAGAATTTATTTTCAAATTCTTCTATTTTTTCCACTGGAATATCATCCAAATGACCATTGACTCCGGCATAAATAATTACCACCTGCTTTTCCCAAGCCATTGGCACGTATTGTTTCTGCTTTAAAACTTCGGTTACTCGTTTTCCTCTTTCAATTCTCTCCTGAGTGGCTTTATCTAATTCAGCCCCAAATTGAACAAAGGCGGCCAGCTCTCGATACTGTGCCAAATCTAAACGAAGCTTGCCAGCCACTTTTTTCATTGCTTTGGTTTGGGCAGCTGAACCAACCCGGGAAACAGATAAACCAACATTAAGAGCCGGCCTGATTCCCTGATAAAATAATTCTGGCTCTAAATAAATTTGCCCGTCGGTGATGGAAATAACATTGGTAGGGATATAGGCAGAGATGTCGCCGGCTTGGGTTTCAATAATCGGCAAGGCAGTTAAAGAACCACCTCCATGTTTCTTATCCATTTTAGCTGCTCTTTCTAAAAGCCGGGAGTGAAGATAAAAAATGTCGCCAGGATATGCTTCTCTACCCGGAGGACGTCGAAGAAGCAAGGAAACTTGACGATACGACCAGGCATGCTTGGACAAATCATCATAAAAAATCACGGCATCTTTTCCTTTATCCATAAAATACTCCCCCATGGCACAGCCAGCATAAGGTGCAATGTATAAAAGCGGAGCAGGATCGGCAGCTGAAGCAACCACAACAATAGTATATTCCATTGCTCCGGTTTCTTTAAAACGAGCAATAATCTTAGCTACTTTGGACTCTTTTTGACCGATAGCAACATAAATGCAAATTGGTCGGTTTTCTTTTGGTTCTTTTAATTGATTAATAATCGCATCAACAACCAGGGCGGTTTTTCCAATCTGGCGGTCACCAATAATTAATTCCCTTTGCCCTCGGCCAATAGGAATCATTGAATCAATTGCTTTAATGCCAGTATGAAACGGGGTATTAACCGATTCCCTGGTAATAACCCGGGGGGCGACTTTTTCAATGGGGTAAAACTTCTCGGTTTTGATATCTCCTTTTCCATCTAAAGGTTCGCCAAGAGGACTGACTACGCGACCAACTAAAGCATC
>DAOWIN010000009.1 GCA_030640885.1 Candidatus Omnitrophota bacterium | reverse complement strand
GTTAAACCATTTTGCATATCTTGCAATTCTTGGCAGGTAGCAATAGGGATGTCTTGCTCCACAAAGATTGTGGTTAAAGCAACTCTGCCACAAAAACCTGGAGCAACGGTTAATAAAAGAAAATATATTGTACATAGCAGTAAAAAAAATGAATTGTAAACCTGCCTTTTTAGCATTATTATTTATACCTCCATAGTAATTTGCAAAGTCCATTGCCCATCATCAGTTTATACCCCTTACTCCTCATCCATCTCACTCTGCGCCTCTTCAATAAGTCTAATTGCCTTTTCATCATCGGGTTTGATTTTCAGAACTTTCTGCCACTTGCTAATTGCATCCTTCCAATCAGATTTATTATATAATTTTTTTCCTTCTTCTAAATATCTATCTCTTAGCATATATAACTGAACCAAATTATTAAATATTCCTTCACTCTCCGTGTCTTCATTTAAGATGCTAAGGCACTCTAATTCTGTTTTATAGACTAAATCCTCTAATTCTATTCTTTTTTTTTCACTTTTTCCCTGCTTTTTCTCTTTTTGTTCAATCTTCGGCTCGTTTTGAAGAACATTTCCTTTCTCTCTTGCATTTTCAGGAAACTGAGCGGTTATCTGTTTAAACTCATTGATTATTTGTTTATGGATGCCTAATGTCTCCGCCGTCTGACTTTTTTGAACCCTGTTTTGGCTTTTTTTGCTAAGCTCTTTTTCTGAATTATCTCTCTTATCGGGCAACTTAATATCCTTAATATCTTTGAAATCAATATAAACTTCCCTGTCTTTAACGCTATTAACCTCCCTTGAATCGCGCACAATATGGGGGGTAATAAAGATAATTAATTCTGTCTGTTCAACATCTGAAGAGCGATTTGAGAAGAAAAAACTGAGGATAGGAATGCGGCCAAGGATAGGGACATGGCCCTTTATAAAGGTATCCTGTCTCTTGGTTAAACCTCCAATCATTACAGTCTCGCCATTGGCTATCCTTATTACACAATCTGCTTCGCGGGTAGTGATACGCGGGCCTACATCCAAAAGAGCCAAAACTGAAGAAACCTCAGGATGAATAGCCATAGTAATATAACCATCAGGGGAAACCTGCGGTGTTACCTTCAGGGTAGTCCCCACATCCACAAACTTTGTCGTTTCTGTAGTACCAGTCGTAGTCTGTGTTTGCTCTTTGTAGGGAACCTTCTCGCCAATTACAATCCTTGCTTCTTTACCGTTTAAAGTAGTAATAGAAGGTGAGGCCAAAAGTTTTGCTTTATGTTTTTGAATTAAGGCATCAATAGCAGCCTCGATTGAAAATCCTTTAAGCGACAAAGAGGCAATTTCAATTTGTCCGCCAGATAAAGAACTTGAGGGTCCAGCTAAGTTCATACTAGTTTTTAACTCCTCGGCATAGCTTGTTTCTCTTCCGAATATTCCATGCCCTGGGGCATAAGTCGGAGTCCAATTTATTCCCATATTCCGCAGGTCCTTAGATGTAACTTCAACGAGCTTGGCTTTTATCAAAACTTGAATAGGGGCAATATCTATCTCCTTAAGAAACCTCTTTACTGCTTTAATATTAGCGGAAAAATCGGTAACGACCAAACTATTGGTTGTTTCATTTATGCGGATATCCCCCTTTGTCGAAATTACCTTTTGCAAAAGTTCCTCTGCTTCGGCAGGGGTCAGATATTTAAGTCGGATAAAGCAAGATGTCATTCCAATATCGCTCAACTCCGGCCCGGAGGTAACATAGATAAGACCATCTTTCTGAATATAGGCATAACCATTAGTTATTAAAATGGCATTTAAAGCCTTCCCAAGCTCTATATCCTTTAAAATAACTGAAACTTCTCCTTTAATGTCTTTTGTGCTAATAAGATTTAGATTATAGGTATGAGAAAGGGAGCGCAGAATAGAGGAAAGCTGAGCATTTTTATAATTTAGATTGACTATCTTTTTTAATGGATCCTGTTTGGAAAAACTTGGAAAACTCTCTGTCTCTATCGCCTTTTCTATCTTTTCCAATGATAAAAACTGCTCTGATGCCAAAATTTCCTTTGCGGTTGACATTAAAGTTTCTTCTTTAGCAAATACGATAGAATTAAAAAGAGCAGTCTGCCCAAATAAAACACAAATTGAGCAAAGAATTAAAACAAACCCTATGCTATTTTTTCTTCTCATGCGCCTCCCAAATTCCATTTTTAATCCTTTAATTCCTTTTCTAATAAAATAATAGTTTCCTGCCCGCTATTGCTGGATTTCGCCGAAAGAGCGTTCTCCCGCAAAGAAGTAAGCACAACCATATTAGGCAAAATTTTACTCACCCTTAAATCCTCCAAAGTATCACCGATAGAATACACCTCTCCATTAATAATTGCTGTAGATTGCTCTCCTTTTAGAGTAATGCCTTCAAGAGCATATTCCCCGCTGCTTCTTTGTTGAACCCTTTTCAGCGTCTTAAAGTCAGACCTAAACGGATCTCGTTCAAATGAAATTTGAGCAATAAAATCAGCCGATACTTCTTTTGTCTCACCTTTTTTCCGCAAATATTCAGATCTTAGAGATTCATCTATTAATATAGATAAAAACAGGTTCATATTATTTTGAAAATCCTTTTTTTCATTTTGTTTCACAGCGGCTTGTCGGACGATTAAAAATGGCGAAAGACTCTCTAATCTATTTAAGTAGTTGACTAAACCAAAATAATCAGAATCAAAATTCAACTCAATATCTAAATAAGTATATTCCTTTTCTGCTTCTTGCTTTACTTCGGTTTGCTGAGACGAAAACTGTTCTGTCTTTATAGAAATAAAATCAATATCTAATCCCTTTGCTTGTCTTGCTAACTCTCCTAAAAATTGTGGAATTCCCTGCCGGCTAAAAAGTTGAGCGCGCAAGACATCTACCTCTGTTTCTAATTTTCTATGCTCGTCTAAAATCCCTTTTAAAAACCATCTCTCCTTGTCCGCATTGGGCATCTGAGCTTTGAGCTCTTTTATTTGGTTATCTATCGTTCTAATCTCTAACTTTAAACGGTAAAGCTGAATGGCTTTAGACTTATGGAAAATATTAAAATAAAAATTGAAAACTATAATTCCAATAAGAAATGCAAACAGTGTCTTTTGATGTTTTTTGAATTTATTAAACCAACTAACAATAAAGTTTGTCCCTTTCATATCTTGCCCCGATGGAGTTTATAGAGTTTATAGAGTTAATAGAGTTAATAGAGTTAATAGAGTTAATAGAGTTAAACCCAACGAACCCAATAAACTCAATGAACCCTATAAACGCAATGAACCCGATAAACCCCATTATCTCATTTCAAGAGAGGTTGTCAACTCAAAATTTATTATCTTGCTGTCACCTTTTGCTTTCTGCGTATAGTTAAAGCTTGTATTCTGAAAATAACTATTATCTTCTAAAGCAACCATAAACTCACTGATTGCATTATTATTAAATCCGCTCCCTTTTAGAGTAATAAGCATATCTGTTAAAGAAATCTTTTTCATCCATACCTGTTGAGGAATGATTTTGCCTAACTCTGTCAATATAGGCGCCCACTTAACGCCGTTCTCTTTCACCTGTTTTAAGAAAAAAAGCCTATTTTGCAAACAAATAGTATCTTTGTTTTTTTCATTCCTCTCTTTTTGGATTTGCTCAATCTCATTTTCCAAAGCAACAGCACGAGACTGCATTTCAGCAAAAACCTTCTCGCCTTTGGACACTTTTTCCTTATATCTACTAACGGCACTAACCTGCCAAAAACTCCTTGCAATGAAAGAAAAAATAAACAAAGCAACAATTATTGTTAATCGGGTTTTCCAGAATCTTTGCCCTTTCCAACTTGCCGAAGAAATAAGATTAATTCGCTTCATTCTGTGCCCCGCAACGCTAAACCAAAAGCGGTAGCAAAATGCGGAGCTGTCTTTTCCAAATTGCCTACGCTTTGAAAAACTTCTTGATTAATCTCTATGTCTTTAAAGGGATTGCTTACATCCACTTGTGAATTCAGCCTCCCCCGCAAAAAAGACGCCAAACCTTTTAGATTAGATGTATCTCCGCATAAAAGGATTTTGTCAAAGCTAATAATTTTTGAGCGAGATAATTCATAAGAAAAATATTTAAAAGAGTGCTCAATGTCTAAAATTAGGTTGTCTAAACCTGACAAAATACCCTGCGAAATATCATCTTCGGAACCCTTGTCTTTTTCTTTTTCAAGCTCTTGGAAATCTATGTACTCTTCGTGAAGAGCCTTTTTTAAAAAACTGTTTCTAATATAAAAGCGGCGGGAGAAAACCATTTCCGTATTGGCAATGATGTTAAAAGTGCTTGCTTTTGGTTTAAAATCCAAGAAGATTATTGTTTGTTGAGGTTCAAATTGGTAGGTGTAATTTAGTGCGGCGGCAATGGACAGCGGGCTTACTTCCACAGCTAAAGGTTTCAAGCCCACAGATTGCAATATATTGATATGTTCTGAAATATCTTTTTTGGCGGCGATAGCCAGTAAAATTCCTATTCCATCTTTATAGTTCCCTCCTAACTCATCCAAAATTAGATAACTTAAACATAAATCATCTATATTTAAAGAACTCGTTCGCTGGACTTCCCATCTCAATGCTCCTTCTATCTCATTCTTGGGCATATTGGGCAAATCAATTCTTTTTATTCGAGCAACAGTAGAAGAAAGGGAAGAAAAAACCTTGCCTTTTATTTTATGGGTTTGGATTAAATCCTTGAGAGCATCAACTAAAAAATTTTTGCTTTTATTTTGAGTATCGTCAGCAAATCGCTCTATGGCTAATTTTATTACCCTTAAACTACCTACGCTTGTTCGGGCGAGCTGAACTAATCTTATGCCGCTGCTGTCAATATCTAAACCCGGAGGGTATTTTTTTTGAATAGATGCTTCTTGAGCCACTTTCAGCTTTGATTCCTTAAAAGGTTTAATAAAAATAACATCAGGTGTTTAATAAAATTTACTAACCTTTTCTACTATCTCTCTAAAGGAATCTGATTGCAAACTGGCGCCGCCAACAAGACCGCCATCAATGTTTTCTTGTTTTATCAACCCTTCTATATTACCCGGCTTCACACTGCCGCCATACTGAATACGAATTGAACAGGCAATCTCTTCATTGTAAAGTTCATTTATCTGCTGGCGAATAAATTTATGCACCTCCTCGGCTTGTTCAGGTGTAGCTGTCCTGCCTGTGCCAATCGCCCAGATTGGCTCGTAGGCAATAATCGTCTTTGAAATTTCATCAGCATTTAAGTCCTTAAAACCCCCGATAATCTGCTCTTTTATCACATCAAAGGTTTCATCTTTTTCTCTTTGGGCTAAATTTTCTCCGACGCAAACCATGGGAATTAATTCCTCTTCTATACCAGCCCTGAGCTTCTTATTTACTGTTTCATCTGTCTCGTTAAAATGCTCTCGCCGCTCTGAATGTCCAATAATTACATATTTACAGCCAACATCCTTGAGCATCTTTGCCGAAATTTCTCCGGTAAACGCCCCTTCCTTCTCCCAAAAAAGGTTTTGTCCTCCCAAAGCAATATTAGAATCTTGAATTATTT
>DAOWIN010000080.1 GCA_030640885.1 Candidatus Omnitrophota bacterium | reverse complement strand
AGTCTCAAAGCCTTCGTGGCTAAAAGGTATCTCTTTTTTGCATATTGCTTCGGCTTTTAAATTGGCACTTATGTCTAACCCCAAGCTTCTATTTAACATCGGCAACCCGTGGTTTTTCCGGTATTCGTTAAACGCTTCGTATTCTGGTCTAACGACCTCAAAATAGATTTCAATGACACCCTTCCTCGGCGACGCCAACCTCTTAAAAGCCGCCTTCGATAAATCCGCAGTTCGACCATACTTCTTGAAATTGCCTCTGTCGTTACAGCGAATAACCACAGACCTGTCCTTATAATGAAACCTAAGAAGCGTGCCGAAGCTATAATCATAGCTACAAGCAGCAGTAAACAAAAACTCATTAAACATTTCACCAGATGCAGTAAGACAACCAGGGTTGTGCTTCTCACAATACGACTCATCATAGTAGGAGATTTTACCGTAAAGATACTCCGGCTGAAATTCTGGGCAAACCGCTTCCTCAGCTTCCGGCTCTTCGGTAATGATATTTTCAGGCTTGACTCTTTCATAAATTCTGGTTGAAATTATTGTTGTTAAAAGTGCAATACTTGCAAAAATCGTCAAAATTTTAGCCGTTTTCATAGATTTTTTACAGGCCACTTTTTTCTAATCTCATCTAATTTTTTTCTTGCTCCTACACGTTGCTTTGATGTTATTTCAGGCACTCCTACAACTTGGGGCTTAGGCACTTTTCTAATGCTATTAACCCCGGCATCCTTTTTAACAAAGTTTCTCAAGGCAGCCAAATAGTTTTTGTATCGCCTGCCGTGAGCTTGGCAGTAATTGATCAGATTTTCATAGTTGCTTCTGACAAGACTGGTAGGCACTCTATACTGGTTGGCTACTAGGTTAAATTCTACTTCTCCGATATCTTTAATAGAAGAATACTTTGCTTTATTACGCTTTAAGCATTTATTATTATTATCACTTAAAGCATTTGGGGGTTGTTTAACCACTCGGTGGGTTTTCCCACCCTGTGGTTTTATCGTCTGTATGGTTTTTTCTCTCCAGATATAATTTATTCTAATATACCAACCTATAATTTTACCCTCTTTATCTTTACGCCTGACATCTTCTATCAGGTTATACTTCTTCAATATCGCTTTCGCTCTTCTAAACCTATCTCTTCCCCACTCCAGCCCTTTCTTGCAATAGCTTGAAAGTGCCTTAGGCTGATTAGTTTTCTGCCATTTAGCTGTGTAGTAATAAAACATATACAATGCAATGGCATCAGCACCAAATTCTTCTTTAAAAACTTCGTGAAGGGTTTTAGTAGAAACGATTGTAAGCTGTTCTTCTAGTAAAAACCTATTTCCTGTCTTGTCAATATCATCATAATATCTTTTAAATATATCTTTAATTCCTTCAAGATTTCCTCTATCTAGGGATTTTAATAATTCAATATCTGAAGGAAAATTATTATTTATCATTGAGCCTCCACTTTCATTGTATATCACTTTTGTTTTGTTGTCAAGAGCCTATTTAGCTTCGCTATTCTAATAGTAAAAGGTTCCCAGTTTCTATAAAAAGCCCGCCAGCTTGAATACGGGCAGTAAAAGGGTTTGACAATTTGTGGCTTTTTGCTCCAAAAACCAGTTACCACTACTAGCCGGTAAATCTTACCGTGCTTCAAGTCCGGAAATCTTTTATCTGGTTGACCTAAAAATCGGTATTTCATTTTTTCAACCTCGGTTTCTTCTTTTCTCGCTTTGGCTTGTCGCCTCTACCTTTACCCATTTTCCCCCCTTTCTGATAGCAACTTCCTAAATCCGTGTTCGCCTAGATAGTCCCATTCTTTAGGGGTAAAAAATATAATAGGCAATGTCATCACTCCAAGCCAAGCATCATTTCTATCAATAATTTTTAGTTTCTTAATTAAAACTGATTTTTGTTTTTTATTCATCTTTATATCTCCAAAAAGCTGGATTTTTAACAAATCCTTTGCCACCAGCATAGACAAATGGCAAGTGTCCCTGGTTTTTATCAACTTCGTGCTTCTTGCAAAGGGTGCAAAAGCCGGCTATCCGGCGAGCATAAATCTTTGTGCCACGCCTCTTGCCACAGCCCTTGCAGGTGTAGGGATAAATTCTTCTGAAATTATATCTTGAGCCTCTTTTCATACTCCTCCTTTCAAAAAATATCACTTGGATAATACGCTTCCTTGCTATCAAACTTGGGTTCTTTGCCTTTGTGCCATATCGAATAGAATGTCAACGGATTGATTATTTTAACCATAAGCCAGTGAATTAAACGTTTAATTTTCTTTTTCACCTATTCAACTCCTTTGCTTCTAAATAATTGCTTTCCAAATTCTTTTTTGAACAATCTTTCTATTTCTTTTCCTTGAACCATTGTTAAAGGATTAAGTCCCATACTAGCAACTATTACTTGAATAAATTTTAATAAACTGTCTTTAGTTATTTTTTGCTTCATCGGTTTACCTCCTTCTTAAACTTACCTCTTTTACGATGCCCAGTCTGTTCCGAATAGTGCCTTCCCCTCTCTTTTTTATAGAGCTTGGGGTTTTCCTTGTCGGCTTTGGTGTGTTTGACTGTTTCTATTGTCATTTTATTCTTTTTCTATATCTCTATAACTTATAAAAGCAAAACCAGCCATCAATCCTGTTTTCCGTTGGTGAAATAAATTATGAGCCACACCTGCTAAAGCAAAAAGCGCAGGAACATTGTTAACCTTTTTCCTTGGAGCTTTAACTACAATTTTTACTCTTTTGCCATTAAATTCCATCAATCCCCAACCATCATATAATTCGCCTTTGCTTATCAAATTAGGCGGTGTTAAAAAGTATCTGTAATTACAACCTAGTTCTTTCTCTTCAAATATCTCTCCTTTTCTTGCATTAGCTTTTTGTTTCAAAGAACGGTAATCTGACCTACTTACTTTTACTTCGATTCCAATAGTATCCGCTTTTTTATAAGGATATAGCATTCTTGCTCCTACTACATCAAGAATGCCATTAACATATTCAGCGTAAACTTCTGGGTAAATTATTCTATACCCCATATAATGAGCTTTTATCTGTGCTATTTTTTTTAAGTATTTATGTTTTTTGCCTTCCATACTTCTTCCTTTCTCATCTTAACCTCTAAAGAGGGCGAGGTTGGACTGGTAACCCCTTAATTCCAACCAGTGTAGGCTATTAAGCCACTCTTTCAGGGGTACACCTTTGTCGCCCTTTCTAATTGTCAAAATGCTCTGCGATTTTATTGTCATTGATAGTCAACTATCATAGTAATTTGTTTAGCCTTGAGCTTGTGCGTGATTTCTATTTTCATTTCTTCCTCTCAATCCACCTCTTTACTAAGGGCTTAACATTCCCCCCTATTCTGTAAAGCCTAATCATTGTGCTGAAGAAGTCAGAGTCAGAGAGGTGGCCTCTTAGTTCTCTTTGTCTTTCGATCCTCTCTACTTCAGGAGAGCCAGGTGTTTCTCTTGTTTCGTTCTCCATTAAGGGGTCTATTAAGGGGTATTTTTCGTTAGTCATTTTATCAGCCCCTTTGCTCTTTTAAGCTTTCCTTTTTCAAAAGCAAAAGCCTGTTCTTGTAAATCATTGTTAATATTCCAAGCATCTCCAAAAGGATTTTCTCCACCTCTTTCTCTGCCCTTTTTTTCTGCCAACTTACAAAGTTTGCTTCTATAAAGCTGTCTATCGTCTAGACTCATCTCTCCCTCCCCCACCAATAAAGGCTCATTTCTTGCCTTTCAAATAGGTGTCGATTTTCTTGTTGAATCGTTGGACGGCTTGATTCCAACCAATCGTAAAACTATTAGAGGACATCCCACGCCTAGCCCAACCGTCCTCCTCCTTCATCCTCAACGCCTTTGCCATTGCTTGGCGTTCTCTTTTGAGTTCTTTAAGTAATTCTTTTGTTAAATCCTCTGCGTCATACGGATTTTCATCAACGCCACAAAGATAAATCTCGTGAGCAATTTCTTTTATTTTCTTCATTTCTCTACTGCTCCTTCCATCCACTTTCTACAATAATAATTTTCTTGTGTATCTTTATGATGCTTTTCATAAAAAGAATTTCTACATAAACCTACTTTAGGCTTACTCTTTATCCAAATCTGCCACCATTTCTTTACTTTTCTAGGATATCTTGTAATTCCTTTCTTCCACCATTTACAATTATTACAAGTTTTTCTCATCCCCCCACCTCTCCTAAATCTATGCGTTTTTTGTTAAATCTATACATTAACCCTCTTAATTCTAAAATTACTACATTGCCAGTCATAGGCTCATTCTTGAATTTCTTGAATAGTTTGATTGCCTCTTGATAAACCTTTTTTCGCTCTTCCCGAAAAAGAGCCTCCATTCTTTTTACAAACAAATGTCGGTCTTTGTTTAACCGCTCAAGGCTTCTTTCCGTCCCACGCTTATCTTTTGCCTCTACAAGGAAGCTGTCCATTGCTCTATAGATTTTCTGTTTAAGTTTCATTTTCTCCTTTAATAGCATCTACTTTTTTGTTAAGGTATTCGGACACTAAGGCAAAATAGCAAACTATTCCCTGAGCAAAATCAGATGAGCCTTTTTCTGGTAATTTTGGTAATCCTGCTCTTATTTCGCTTAGCATTTGTTTTATTTTTTTGCGGTAAAATTGTTTAATGGCTGGGTATGGCTCGTGCCTAGCACCCAAATAATAATCAAAATCTTTCTCAATGCTCTTAATAGTTATAAGTGTCATTCTTTCATCACAACCTTATTAAATAATACAAACGCTGCTATTATTGTTAATACTATCACTACCCCTAAGACTATTCTTATAGGCGTTGGCGTTGATGGGCTGAAAAGGATTGAGTCTTTTATCATTTTTATTTATCTTCTGTCATACGGGCAGATATCGTGAAATCTACAAAATCTGCAATGATAATAATTAGTATAATCTTTAGTTTCTTTTCTTTTTAGTGCTCCGTAAACTTCCTTGCAAATATCGAAGAAATTACAACAATCTTCGATGGTTTTCTTAGTAAAGTTTGGTTCAAATCTTGGCTCTCTCCGGGTATTCCCTTTAATAATTGTATTAAAAAGAAAGCACTTTGGCAACTTCCCGAACATTCTCAAATAGGCGTAGGTATAACCGCTTGCTTGCAGGTTATTTTTGACCTCGAAGAAGCTCCCCGGTGAGCCAGAAGCGGTCTTGTGGTCAACAATCTTAGCATCCTCCGTTATTAAGTCCATCTTCCCGGTAAAGACCACTGGAAGCGTCTCCTTTGTTTCCGGGTGGATTAGAGGAACGTTAAAAATATGCTCTACTAAAAGCGGTTTCAAATAGGGTGCTTGCTGTGGGTAGATTGAAAAAATCCTTTTAGCTTCTTTACGCAGTTTGTAGGGGTCAACACCCTCTTTGGCTTCCTCGCTGATGTTGGCTTTTTTACCAAAGAGGGATTTGTCGACTCCCTGCATCGGGTCTTTACCCAAATAGTAGTATTCAAGTCCTTCGTGGACAGCACTACCAAAATAAAAGCCCTCGCTTTTCGGAGTTAATATACGCATATTATACGCATACCAAAACTTTCGAGGGCAGTCTTTAAAGGTTGATATCTTGGTAACGCTTAATTTCATATTACTTGAATGCCAACTTTTTGGATTTACTGGCGTATGCTTCCCGAAGAACAATCAACTGGTTTTTGTTGAACTTGCCGATTTTTCCGGCAGCCTTAGTCCTAACACCGATTTTGTTTAACTCGGCGGTAGTCTTGGCATTGTTTATTTCCTGCAAGAAACCAGAGATTTTCTTCATATCACCTTCGGTCAACAGACTATCTGCTTTAACCTTAGAGCTAGGAGCTTGTTTTTTGTTATCAGCATCCTTTGTGTCGTCAATCGCAAACAAACCATTCAAAGCATATTTGCGAGCATACGAACTGGTAGCTCCTGTTATTTGAGCATCGTCCATTCCTTTTTTGGCTAAGGACTCTCTAGCAAAAGCAACATTTTCTATTGACTCTTTTCCGTCTGAAAGTTTAACAGTCGCCTGAATATAATATCTAGCACCAACCAGCACTATTCTATCTGAAATTGTTAAATGCAGATTTCCTAGTAATGGCTTGACCGCCTCGAGAATATCCTCACAAGAACGATACTTAAAATTAGCGAACTTGTTGAATTGAGATTTTGGTGCTCTCAAATCTTTCTGGATATTAACAAGAGCTTGGTGTATATTCTTGGCAACCGCAGTCTTCTTGATTACCTGGACTGTAACTTTCGGCTTTTTGGTCTTTTTCATAGGCATTTATTTTTTCACCCCCTTTCTAAAATCTATTATAATCTCTTTTTGTTTTCTTGTCAAGTGCCAATTTCTCTTTTGCGAATTTTATGTGGCGACATTCAGATTTTCCGCTTCTGCCCTTTGAAACCCGATACCAAACATTCGCCGGACAAGAGCATTCGTAAATTTTCTCACCGGCTAGCCCCTCTTTAATCCGAACGGTGCGGGTGATTTTAGGGTTTGATTTACTAGGAACTTTAATTATTCGCATTCTTCAGCCCTCCCAGGTGCCTCTCTTTCGGCTTTTTCCTCAAGCTCCCCGGCAATCCTCCGCAATGGTGAAGCGAGCCCGTCCACAGCGTCTATAAGCTCTGTCAGCCTGTCAAAATGTTTAGTATTAAATCGAATTTCCTCAAGGGCATTTGCGATTTTATCAAACACTTCTAGTAAAGCTTTAAAGTCTTGGCTAGTCATATTTTCACCTCCTCCTAATATTTAGAACCTGCTGGTAAATGCAAAACAACCTCTAATCCTTTACAAGCCACCCTCTTACCGTCTTTGTAAACTCTGACTTTATAAGGTTTGAGCAACATTAACTCAGGTTTAGGCTGATAAATATGGATTTTGTAGGATGGTCTACCTTTCCCATAAATTTTTTTAATCATTTTCACCTCCTCTCCTTTCTTCTTAATACTTTAACTGCTCTAGTATTGGCTAATACTTCCCACACTTCTTCTGTTATCTTGCAAATCCGACACTTTTTCGTATCATTATCCCAGTCGTGTTCGCACCTAGCTTGTTTCTTCGTTATCATCAATGTTTTAACCATTT